>JAAZDF010000080.1 GCA_012512905.1 Clostridium sp. | reverse complement strand
TGTAGGAGGACTTTCTAGAATCAAAACAATAAAAAGAGATATAGAAGAAAAAGAAAATAAAGAAGTGCTTTTTTTAGATAATGGCGATACATTTCATGGCACATATTTTGCTGTCAATAATAATGGAAAAGATATAATTGACATAACAAATAATCTTGGCTTATCTGCAATGACAGCTCACTGGGAGTTTGCATACGGGCCCAAAGGCTTTAAAGAGATAGCTGAAAGGCTTAATTATCCTGTTATTGCAAATAATATATATATAGAGAAGACAAAAAAAAAGTTTTTTCCATCTCATATTATAAAAGATATAGGAGGATTAAAGGTTGGAATAGTTGGAATAGCTTCGAATATTGTAGATAAGACTATGCCAAAACATTTTAGCGAAGGCCTTAAGTTTACCCTAGGAAAAGATGAACTTAAAGCATCAGTAGATACACTTAAAAACAAAGAGAATGTAGATCTTGTAGTTCTTCTTTCTCATTTAGGTTTTCCACAAGAAGTGGCGCTATTAGAAAAAGTAGATGGAGTAGATGTATGTCTTAGTGGGCATACTCATAATCGACTTTACAAACCAGTTATAGTAAATAATACTATAATAATGCAATCAGGCTCTCATGGATCTTTTCTTGGAAGACTTGATATAAAAGTTAAAGATAAAAAAATATCGGATTTTAAACATAAACTTATAGAAGTAAGTCAAGATATTAAAAAAGATGAAGAAATACAAAAGATTATTGATAATAAATATGAAGACAATAAAGAATATCTAGAAACTGTTCTTGGGAGAACTGTAACTCCTCTTGATAGAGGTGGATCCCTTGAAACGACTATGGATAATTTTCTTTTAGATGCTATGGCAGACCAGACAGATACAAAGATAAGCTTTTCTAATGGCTGGAGATACGGCGCTCCAATTGAAAGAGGAAATATTACTGTTAATGATTTATATAATATAGTGCCTACAAACCCTGAAATAATGACAACTATAATGACAGGAGGGGAAATTTATGAAATGGTAGAAGAAAATCTTGAAAATACATTTTCTAGAGATCCCTTTAGTCAAATGGGTGGATATATAAAAAGATCAAAGGGAATAAATGTCTACTTTAAAGCTGAAAACCCAAAAGAAACAAGGATTCAAGAACTTTTTGTTCTTGGTGACAAAGTAGATCCTTCTAGTAAAAAAGAATATAAGGTATCCTTTATCACAGTCCAAGGTGTACCAGTAAAATTTGGTGAAAATAGAAAAAAATCTGGAATTAAGATGATCGATGCCCTAAAAAATTATACAAAGAAAAAAGAAGTTGTTGAAATTAACTTTAGAAATTCTTACGTTCTAGTTTAAACTTTAAAAAAGAGATAGATTTTGATATCTATCTCTTTTTTTTAGTTTTATTTAAAATATAGTGTTTTGAGTTTTAAAATTAAAGAATATCATTTTCAAGCATCTCTGCTTTAGAAATCCCATTTTCTATTCCTTTAACTACTCTAGTTGATTTAGTTGTATCTCCAATAAGTATTCCTGCAATAAGCCTATTATCTTTGAAAAAGAGCTTTTTAGAAATACCTTTATCCTTGTTACCAGAAGAATAAAAATCTAAACTAGAATCTTCAAAATCAATATTTCCTGCTGAGAATATTTTAGCATTTAAAGAATCAAAAGTAGTTTGTAAAACAAGGTTTTGAAATTCAAGACTTTCGTCTGATGCATTGCTGCCTGCTACTCTTCCCATAGTCATGGCAGCTGGCCATGTTCCATAAATAAATCCATTTATTTCAGCTACATCGCCGCATGCATAAATATCTTTAGAACTTGTCTGCATATATTTATCAACAATTATCCCTTTGTCTTTTTTGATATTTGTTTTTTCAATAAGAGAAGTATTAGGTCTGATTCCTATTGAGAAAACCACAATATCAGCCGAGATTTCTTCATTACTATTTAATTTAACCTTGTCTACTATTTCATTTCCAGATGAATCTTCTTTTGTAATAATGTCTGTAGCTGAATCATTAAGTATTAAGTTTATTCCACTTTTCTCTGCTATATTCTTTAGTATCTCAGAAGACTCCCTGTCTAGCTGCCTTGGAAGAAGACGATCAAAAAACTCTACAACAGTTACATTAAGTCCCAGCTTTAAAAGTTCTCCTGCAGCTTCAAGGCCTAGGAGGCCTCCTCCTACAACAACAGCTTTTTTACTGCTTTTTATATCACTAGCGAGTACTCTTGTGTCTTCTAGTTTTCTAATTGTGTGAAGACCTTTTATTTTATTGTAATTAAAAGAATCTATTTTTTTAGAACCTTGTATTCCATCGCATACTAAAGGGGGAATAAAGTTATAGCTACCTGAAGCTATAATAAGCTTTTCAAAGCTAATAGTTTCGTCACTATCAAGTAAAACAGTTTTTGTTTTTTCATCAATAGATACTATTTCTTTATCTAGAATCTGCTTTATATTATTTTTTTCATACCACTCTTTTTTTGCTAGAAATAATTTTTCATCAGGAAGAGGCTCTAAGATACATTTAGCAAGTAAGGTTCTTATATATGTTCTTGTAGGTTCCTTAGAAATAATAGTTAGTTTTCCATCTTTATCATTTTTTCTAATTTCTTGAGCAGCAAAATGACCAGCAGCTCCATTTCCAACAATTAAATATTTTGTGCTATTTATCATAATTTTCCTCCAAAGACTAAGAATATATTTATTTTAATTCTTACAATTAGAGTATAAAATTTTAATAAATTAAAATCAATTTAATAAAGGCATTTTTTTAAATGTTAACTTAAAATTCAAGAAAATAATTTATATTTTGTTTTTTAGACATATACGAGTTTTCCGAGGTTTAAATAAAATTAAACAAGATGATAATTTTTAAAGTGTTTCTAGCCTTAAAATTAGAAAAGCTTATTGGACCTTAGACCTCTAGACCTTTCATTTTTCCAATAATGTTTAAAAACAGCTTTAAATAAGATATACTAAGAGGTATATTATTCGAACTAATTTTTATGGAGGTATTTATGTATAATGCAGAGAAACTACAGAAATTACATAGGCTTGCTGAAGAAAATAATTTCCGAGAGCTAAGAAAAGAGATTGTCACTCTTGAAGAGATTGATATATCGGAATTCATAGAAGAAATACCCATAGATAAAGGAACTATTGTTTTTAGAACTCTTCCAAAAGATATAGCTGCAGAAGTGTTTACAAATTTTGAAAGGGAAACTCAAGAAAGAATAGTTAATGAAATTACAGATCAGGAACTTTTATTTATAATAGATGAAATGTATTTAGATGATCTTGTAGATATGGTAGAAGAGTCTCCTGCGGGAGTAGTAAAAAAAGTTCTTAAGAATACTGATAGTGAACTAAGATATAAGATAAATGAGTTTTTGCAGTATCCTAAAGATTCAGCGGGAAGTATAATGACAGCTGAATTTACAAATCTTAGATACTCTATGACAGTTAAAGAAGCTTTAGATTATATTAGAAAAAACGGTGTAGATAGTGAAACTCTCTATAACTGCTTTGTAATTAGTAAGAAAAGAGTCTTACAGGGCGTTGTACCCCTTAATAAGCTAATGCTTGCAGATGATGATGAATTAGTATCAAACATTATGGAAGGCGTTGTGAAGGTCAATACAGATGATTACAAGGAAGATGTGGCAAATGTAGTTGCGAAGTATGATTATATTTCAGTGCCCGTTGTAGATTCTGAGAACAGACTTGTTGGGATAATTACTGTTGACGACATTATAGATGTTCTTGAAGCTGAAGCAACAGAGGACTTTGAAAGAATGGCAGGAACAATTCCTTCTGGGAAGCCTTATTTAAAAACATCTGCTTTTACTCTTGCAAAAAACAGGATACCTTGGTTACTTTTTCTTATGATATCAGGAATGATAACTGGTAATATTTTAAGTCAATATGAAGCAGCCTTTGCGGCAATACCAATTCTTGTTACCTTTATTCCTATGCTTACAGATACTGGTGGAAATTCAGGATCACAAAGTAGTACTCTTGTAATTAGAGGAATGGTACTTTCAGAGATAGAGATAAAAGACGGATTTAGGGTTATATGGAAAGAACTTCAAGTAGGACTTATATCAGGCCTTGTTCTTTCTCTTGCTAACTATGTAAGACTACTTATAACTTATCCTGGACAAGCTCCTATGGTACTTGTTGTAACACTATCACTTTTTGCAACAGTAGTTCTTGCTAAAGTTGTGGGAGGAATGCTTCCAATTATTGCTAAATTATTTAAGGCGGATCCAGCTATAATGGCATCTCCACTTATAACTACAATAGTGGATGCTGTTTCACTTATTATATATTTTCATCTAGCAGAGATAATACTAAAAATATAAACATATAGGAGTAAATATATGAAAAAAAGAAATGAAAAGAAAAAAACAAGTAAACTACCAATAATAATAGGTGTTAGTTTAGGTATTATAATTAGTTTTTTTGATATTAAATATGATATCTTAGGATCTTTAAAAGATTTAACTTTCGGAGATATATTCTTTTTGATGTTAGCTTTATCAATTAGTTTTTTTCTTGTTATTTTCATTCATGAACTTGGTCATCTCACTTTCGGTAAAATAAAAGGTTTTGGCTTTTCAAGTTTTAGAATTGGACCTTTTTCTATAGATAAAAACAGTGGTAAACTTAATTTTTCTGTAATAAAACCAGAAGGATACGGCGGACTTAGTGTTATGTATCCGAAGAAAAGCTCTAGTTTAAATGATTTTCTTTTTTACCTTTTTGGAGGCATAATTTTTAATTTAGTTTCAGGAATAATATTTTTATTAATTTCATATTTTAATGACTATGGATTTATGATAAATGCAGTTCTTATAATATTTGGGCTAATGTCTTTGATTCTTGGAATTCAAAATCTAATACCTTTTTATAGCGGTAATAATCCAAGTGATGGAAGAATGATCTTTAGCATTATTAAAAAAGATGAATTTGCTAAAAAGTTTTATAGAAACTTTATGATTTCCAATCAGTTAATTGCGGGTACAAGACCTAAAGATATTGATTCTAATATGGAAATAGATTTTGAAATAAAAGAATCCCTAGATCTTAGTTTGGTTCTTTTGGAATATTTTAGATATTTAGATAGGAATGATAAAGAAAATATAAATAAATATATAAATAAAATAGAAGAAAATATAGATTGGGCTCAGTCTTATCACCTTCCATCTTACTATTATGAACTAATTCACCAATATTCTCTAAAGGGAAATAAAGAGAAAGTAGATTATTATCTCAATAAACTAAAAAAGATGAATTACTCTTTAGATAAAGATAAGGATATAAATGGAAAAAGAGTAAATTCTTATTACAATTATTTTGTTTTAAAAGATAAAGAGTCTGCTCTTAAATTAGCAAGGGAAGGACTCCTGGCTTTTGATAGTTTTCCTATAAAAGGTCAAGCTAAAATGGAAAAGAGCTTGATTGAAAAACTTCTAATACTTGAAAATTAAAAAATAGAAAATAGAAAGCAAACTGTACAAATATACAATCAAAAATATTTATAAATAAAAATTTCCTTTTTAATTTTTTTAATTAGAAATGGAGATTTTTTATTTTAAATAGATACTAAATGAGAAAAGAAAGGAAGGAAGCCACTGAGAAAAGTTAGCCAAAGCCTTATTTTCTGATTTTTATTAATTTTTATTAACTCTAGCTGTAATTATATATCCTCCAGTATTATCAGGAGAAACTGAGATGTTTTCGTAGGTACTTGGAACTTTTATTTTTCCGTCTTTTTCTTCTTGATAAGATATATAATAATTGTTAAAGAGGAAATAGTCTTTTTGCTTAAGTTTTTCAATATATTCTTCAAGAGTAGAATTTGTTTTATATATGATTTCTGAATGGGGAGACCCGGTATATCTAAGGTGCCATGGCTCATAACTAATTCCAGTGATATGTTTTTTAAACAAAGGGTACCTAAGAATAAATCCATACTTATATGAGTCTGTATACAAGAACTTTCCTATGTCACTTTTTAAAATATTTCTGCCAGCTAAAAAATCTGTATAAAAATCCAGTGCAAGACCAGTTTCGTGTTCGCTATGGTTTGGTTTTTGGGCATGTCTTTTATCATTTAAATATAAATTTTTTTGCTCAATAGGGTCTCTAAAAGAGCTCATTATAAATAAGTTTTCATCAGTTTCTTGTTTGCCATAGTAGATTAGCTCGTCTAAGGAATCTACAATATGTTTATCGACTAAAAGACCAGTATCCTTATATTCAACTAGATTTTCTTTTATCTTTAAATTATTGATTGAGTTTTTATTGTTTACTAAAATTAAATTATTATTTATCTCGATATCATCCGATCCTAAGTCGATATTTTTTATGTTGCCTTCAAAGCTTTTAGCTATAAGACTTATATTTTCTTTTGCTTTAAGCTGCTCTTTTGCCCCATATACAATATCACTTCTAAAAAGCTTGATGTAAAAAAATGATAGGATTAATATAAAAGCAGTTACAACGAAGACTATTTTTTTATAATTTACTTTAAAACTTTTTTTGTTCAAATCTAATCCCTCCCATAGCTATAATATATAGGAGAGATATTTATAAATTTTTAGTTTTATTTTAAAATAAAGGGAGAATAAACTTAAATAAAAAAAGGAAAACTTAATAAATAATTAAAAGTTATGGTATATTATAAGCTTTAAATAAGAAATAAAAATAAAATTAAAAAATACAAAATTAAACGAGGAGAATAGATATGAAACTTAGAAATAAAATAGCGATTGCTGCGGTTCCAGCTTTTGTATATCTAGGAAACAATATATTTGATTTTACAAAAATTGAGATTAGAAATAAAAATTTATCTGGACTTAAAATAATCCATATATCAGATTTTCATAACAGAAAGCTTGGTATAAATAAGAAAATTATATTTAAAAAAGTAAAAAACTTCGATCCAGACTTAATTTTTATTACTGGAGATTTAATTGATGGTAGAAAAACTGATATAGAGATAGCCCTTAATTTTGTAGCAAATCTTAAAAATATAAGCAGCGGAGAGATTTATTATGTTCCTGGGAATCACGAAAAAGCTTCTAGAGTTTATCCAGATTTAAAGATGGGCCTAGAAAAACTGGGAGTTAATATAGGAAGCTACATGGGAGAAAAGATTTTTTATAGAGAATCTCCTCTTACAATATATGGACTTAAAGATCCTAGATTTTTCTCTATAGGTGGATATTTAAAAGATGCTATATATAAAAAGAAAATTAGAGAAATGGATATAGATAGAAGCAGTTATAATATTCTCCTAGCTCACAGACCTGAGTACTTAGATGAATATAGTAAAAAGGGATTTGACTTGATATTCTCAGGTCATGCCCATGGCGGACAAATAAGAATTCCATTTGTAGGCGGAGTTCTCGCTCCAAACCAAGGTTTTTGTCCAAAGCTATCAGAAGGTATAAAACAGAAGAGAAATTCAACAATGATTATAAGTAGGGGAATAGGAAATAGTATTTTTCCGGTGAGAATATTTAACAATCCTGAGATAATTTTTGTAGAGTTTAAATGAATATAAAATAAAAATGCCCTTAGAATTTTAAAATTCTAAGGGCATTTAGTTATGTTTAAATTTTACATAGTTAAACAGTAGGTGTCCATGCTCCAACACTAGCATCAAGGTTTTGATTGCCTTTTAAAACTTGATAAAGCTCGTTAGTAGTAGCCATTTCATAAGTAGAAACAAGAGGTATTCCAAGGCCGAAAAGAAGGCTTCCTAGGATAAGCCATCCTAAAAAGGATAACTCAAGAATGAATATCTGGAATTTCTGACCATCTGTCAAGCTTTTACTATAAGCCATAGCAGTTTTATAGTCCATATCAGGATACTCTGCTAAAATCCAAGGTACAAAATGATACTGATAGCCTTTTATAATTCCAGGTATTATAAAGAGTAAAGTCCATAAAAATATAATAAGCTTTGTCATAAATACAGATTTTACAATATTCATATAGTTACTATCAGAAAAAATGCTAAACATTGTTTTGATATTAAATTTTTCCTTTTCATATTTCATTTGAAGAAATAATCTGGAAATACCAACTGAAAGAGGCCCTGCAACAAAAAGGCTCCAAAGAAGAGCTATTAAAGCTCCAAAGGCACCTATAATTGATAATATAAGTGCCAAAGGATAAGCAGCTATCCTAGTAAAAAAGTCAAATTTAACAGATGGATCCACAGGAAAATTATTATTTGGCATTTGATTTCTACCTTGGTTTATCATATTGGCAGTATAATTGCCACCTGTATTTCCAGTAAGAAGTGCATATATTACAACAGCAAGTACGGCAATCCAAAAAACTCCTTTAAGAGTAATTTTTGCCCTCGCTTTTAATTCGGCTCTATTCCACATAAATTTTCCCTCTACTTTCTATCGTTATAAATTCCAAGAGTTCTATTAGTATCACATGTAAATATAATACCAGCTCCTGGTTCTAAAATATTTAAATCATCTTTTATTTGATCAACTATAGTATTAGTTTTACTTACTTCTGATAAAATTAATATTATTTCTTTTTCCGGTTCTATCTTCATAGCAAAAACTTTTTTTATTTCGTCTGGATCTGAGCCCCTAGCATTTATAAGCGTAGCTCCTTTAGATCCTGCCTTTTTCGCTGAATCTACTACAAACTCACCCTTACCTTTATCGACTATAACAAAAATTGCTTCATACATATTTTCTTCACTCCTACTTTTAATTGTATTAGAATAATAGTCTATTTCTGAAGACTTTATAAATCTATTTAAAGGCATAGAAAATGCAATACCATGATTAGGCTTATAAAACTTTAAAACCTTGTCTATATCATCTAAAGCTTTATTTCCAATATTTCTATCTGATATCATAACAACTATTTCTTTTCGAACTTCGTTTAAGGACAGCATATCAAGTAGGGGACTTTCTATAGTTCCGTATCCTATGAATGCGCTAGAGTTTTTTACTCCAGTTTTCCTCGCTATTTTCATAGCTTTTGTTGCCATTCCATAATTTAGAATTAAACAGAAAACATCATATTCAGTATTATTAGATTGCATTATTTTTTTCCTCCTTTTTTAGATTTAATTTTAAATGTTAAACCTAAAATTTGTAGTGCTATTAAAGGTGCCATAGCAACCATTGCAATAATACCAAATCCATCTATTAAAACATCAGCGCTAGGAGTAGCATTAGCTATACCTTGAGCAAAAGCTAAGATGAATGTAGCAGTCATTGGCCCAGAAGCAACACCACCAGAGTCAAAAGCTATTCCAACAAATAATGTGGGAACATAAAAACTTAGACTCATTGCAATTATATACCCAGGCACTAAGAAATGCCATAGTTCAAGTCCTGGAACTATAATCCTTACAACAGCAAGGGCTACGGCTACAGCTACACCAATTGATAATGCTATTAGTACAACTCTTTTCCTAATATAACCACTAGTAACTTCTTCAATTTGCTTTGTAAGTACATACACAGCTGGCTCAGCTAAAATTACAACAAGCCCTATAAGAAAAGCTATTAGAATTGTTAAAAAATGATTTCCTCTTTCGGCTAGTCCAAAGCCCACTAGTCTTCCAGCTTCCATAAATCCAGCATTTACACCAACTAAAAATAAAACAAGTCCTACAAATGTATATACTGATCCAAGAAGTATTCTTTTAACTGACTTTTTAGATTCCTTAAATGCAAATCTTTGTCCTACAATAAATATTAGTATTATAGGAAATAAAACTATGAAAATTTCAAGGGCGGTTTTAGGTAAAAACTTGAAGAAAGGACCTAAAATATTCCCATTTGGAATGATTTCTGGTTCTATACTTCCTGATAAGGCTCCAGGTTTACTTATAAGGCCAAGAAGTAATACTCCAATAATTGCTCCTGCTGAAATAATACCAACAAGACCAAAACTGTTTTCCTCAGCACTTTTAGATTCTTTGGAAAGTGACGAGACACCAAGGGCAATTGCTAAAACAAAGGGCACTGCCATGGCACCTGTTGTTGCTCCCGAGGCATCAAATGCTATTGCTATAAATTCATTTGAACTAAATATAAATAGGGTGAATATTAGTGCATAGGTAATTAAAAAGAATTTTTTCAGCGAATAATTATAAAGTATTCTAAATAGGCCAAGGGCTAAAATAACTGCTATACCTAAAGAAACTACAATTAAAATAGCGTTTTTTGAAATAACGCCTCCTGTTACTAGGCCCACTTGATTAGCTAAAATGTGAAGATCGGGCTCAGCTATGGATATAAAAAATCCAAGGACTAAACCTGAAATACCAACAATAACTATTTTATTTGACTGGGCTAAATATTTTCCTATTAGTGCTCCGATTTTAGAAATACTAAGATCAACACCAAAAAGAAATACAGATAAACCTATTATTATTAAAAATGCACCTATAAGAAACCTTATGAAATTGTCTCTACCAAGAGGTACGAATGTAAAATTCAATATTATAACTATAATCGTAATTGGTAAAACAGAAAATAAAATTTCTTTAAACTTATTGAGTAATAAATGCAAAACAGACCTCCTCTTATAATGTATGTTTACGAAAGTAATATAACTCTATACTGTAAAAAAACGTTAATTATAGCTTATCACAAAAAGGTCAAATAGATAACAGAAAATATAAATTTTTATAAATTATTAATTACTTTTA
This sequence comes from Clostridium sp., assembly GCA_012512905.1. Lineage (GTDB taxonomy): Bacteria > Bacillota > Clostridia > Clostridiales > Clostridiaceae > JAAZDF01. Next base: position 23,137 of record JAAZDF010000080.1, on the reverse strand, counting down.
TTATATTGATATCATAATAAGATTTATTAGTAGCTAGGTAGCTAGTTTTTAAAACAGTGAGTAAGTGGTTGTAATTATGCCGTAACCAATAATTTGAGTTCTATTGCTATAATCAACTTACAAATAGAAATATTTATTAGTATAATATTATATATATAGGATGTGATTAAATGAAAAACAAACTAATTATAGCAGCTCTACTTTTAGTAGTTTTTGTGGCTGGCTGTGGTTCAAAAAGTAATTTGGGCGATCAAGGAGCAAATGATGAGTCGCAAATGGAAACGAATGCTGAAGACGAAAATCCTGAGGAGCAAGTAGAAAAAGAAGAAGATAAGGATAATGCAAAAGAAAGTGATAAAACTGATAAAGAAGAGGAAAAAGACTCAGAGTACACAATAGATGATTTTTTTGCAGCTGATTCAGATGTTGAATATATTTATGAAGGTGACGGAGGAGAGTTTTCCAGCTACAAAGAATATATAGATTTCTTTAATGATAATAGAAAACAAGTAAGAGAAGTAAATGGTGGAACAGAAGTTGTTTATGTGATAGAAAAAACAGAAACTGAGTTAAAGAAAATATATGAGATGGCAGAGGTATACTACAAAGAAAACTTTTTATCTAAGGATCCTAATATAAACAAAACTATTCTTAAAAGTCCTATAGTTGTAGGAACTAAATGGGATAACAAGGAATATGGGAAAAGTGAGATAACAGCTATAGATACAGAAGTAGAAACAGGCTTTGGAACTCTTAAAGCAGTTGAAGTTACAACATTAAATACTTTAGATGGAAAAGAAACAGTATTAAAAGAATATTTCGCTAAAAATGTTGGCCTTGTTAAGAGTGTCTATAAAGATGATTTATATGAAGTGAATGTTATTCTTAATGAGATTAATGAAAACAAGATATTTAAATCCACATTAAATTTTTATTATCCAAATGGCAATGCAGATAGGATTTTCCTTTATAAAAAGGAACTAGATTTTAAAACAAATGATATTCCAAGAAAGTTAATTGAAGAGCTTTATAAAGAGTATCCGAATGACGTTGGACCAGTTCTTACTAAAAATTCAAAGATAAACCATCTATACTTAAATAATGATGGTAGAGCTTATATAGATCTCTCAAAAGAATTTGTAAATGAAATGAATGCAGGTTCTGGAGTTGAGGCTATGATACTTCAGTCTCTTGCAAATACAGTTGGAGATTACTTTGGGGTTAGTAAGGTAATGCTAACTATAGAAAATGAACCTTATGAATCAGGTCATATACTTCTTGAAAAGTTTGAAGCAATAGAAGTAAATTATGACGGGATAGTGGATAAAAATTAAATTGAGCTGAAATTAAATAAAGATAAAAATAAAGCCTTTATACAAATTGCATTTATATCAAATGATGATTGATATGTAAAGTATAAAGGCTTTTATTGAGTTGAAAATTTTTAAAAGTTAAACAAACTCTGATAATATCCAAATAAATCTGTAACCATAAGTAGTCCTACTATGATTATAAGTATTCCAGAGACTGTATTAATTACTTTATAGTGTTTTTTTATAAAATCAAAGCTATTTTCAAGTTTATTGAATAGAACTCCTGCTATAAAGAAAGGAAGTCCAAGTCCAAGGGAGAAAATAAACAGTGAAAACATTCCAATTAATAAGGTGCTTGAGCTTGATGCCATTATAAGAGCGGCTCCAAGGAAAGTACCAAGACATGGTGACCAGCCAAAGGAAAAAACTATACCAAATAGTAAAGAACTAAAGAATCCTTTGGTTTCTACTTGTACATTAAGTTTTTTCTCGTAGTTTAAGAACTTGATATTTATTATTTCCATCATATTAAGTCCAAATATGATTATAATAATTCCACCAATTCTTTGAAGTAAAAGTCTGTTTTCATTTAAAACTTTTCCAAGAGTTGTGGCTGTTGCTCCGAGAGTTACAAAAACTATGGTAAATCCTAGAATAAATCCTATTAAATTAACTATAAACGTCTTATCCTTCTTATCGCTTTTACCTGTTAAATACATAAAGTATATAGGAAGCATAGGAAGTATGCATGGTGATACGAAAGCTAGTACTCCTTCTAAAAAAAGAAGTGTAAATTTTACATTTCCCATTATTTCATTGTCTCCAATACTGTATTGATATCTTTTTGACTTGTAAGTCCTATAATAACTCCCCTTGCATAACCTTTTTCATCTATAAAAAAGGTGCTAGGAACGCTTTGTACATTGAATAAACTAAACCCAAGCCCATCATAATCATAAAAAAGATTGAAATCATAATTATTTTCATTTAAAAACTTATCTGCTTTTTCTTTAGTTTCTCTTTGTCCATCAGTTAAGTTAACTGAAAGAAGAACATTGTCATCGCCTTTTTCAAATTCATTATGTAGATTCTGAAGATCTGGCATTTCAGCTTTGCAAGGTGGACACCAAGAAGCCCAAAAGTTTATAACTACAAATTTTCCATAATATTCATTTATAGAAACCTCTTCATCATTAGCGTTTACTAGTTTAAAATCAGGTAAAAGAGTTTTATCTACCTCAATATAGTTTTGAATGCTGTCTAAGCTACTATTACTACTATCTTGATTATCAGAACTAGAAGAATCTTCTTTATCTTTATCTTCAGTTTCTGGTGTTTCAGCTGCTATATCATTACCTGCATTTTCATTATTTAGTTTTTTTGAAAGAAAGAACCCTCCTCCAATAACTACAACAAGTAGAAGTGCCCATATAAGCACACTATTTTTCTTCATAATAACCTCCCCAAATTAAGTAATCTATATCCTTAGTTAATGAATTATATTGTATCATAATAGAAAGTCAATTAGTGGGATTTTATAGAAAGTTCACAATTGAATTGCATACAATGTTATTTAACCTGTTTTAATTAAGATTACATTTATTTATAAATATCTGTATAATAGTAAGGTGCAGTTTAAGTGGAGGGAATTATGAGAAATAGATTTAAAGAAAAAAAATGGATTGTTATTCTTGCAAGTTTTTGTGCAATACTTTGGGGAAGTGCTTTTCCTGTTCTTAAAATAGGTTATATAGAAATGAATATACAAACAGATGATGTATACCACAAAATACTAATTGCTGGTATAAGATTTTTTATTGCAGGACTATTAATTTTAATATACGCGTACTTTGCTTTAGATAAAAAAATTAAACTAAAAACTAAAAATGATTTTTTTAAGGTCAGTCTACTTGGGTTTTTCCAAACAGCTCTTAATTATTTCTTTTTTTACATAGGGGTAGCTAACGTAGCAGCTTCTAAGGCATCTATTATAAATAGTTTATCTAACTTTTTGGTTATTATTATAGCTCATTTTATTTACAAATCAGATAAACTAAATAAAAGTAAAATAATAGGTATAATTTTCGGATTCCTTGGTGTACTTATAGTTAACTTAGGCTCTGGAATTGATTCAACCTTTACCTTTACAGGGGAAGGCTTTATGTTTATATCGGTCTTAACTGCAGTTGCATCTAGTTTTATGGTAAAAGAATTTAGTAGAACTGTTCACCCAGCTTTACTTTCTGCCTATCAGCTATTAATTGGATCTTCAATGATGCTTATTGTAGCAACGAGAGGAAACTACCAAAACCTTAGAGTGACACCTCTTGGAATTGGACTTCTTTTATACTCAGCTGCTCTTTCAGCAGTAGCCTTTACGCTATGGACAACTCTTATGAAATATAATAATCCTGGTGAGATTACAATGTTTAAATTCTTAATACCAGTATCTGGATCTATTCTAGCTTTTATATTTTTAGGTGAACCTATAACAATAAAAACAATTATTTCTCTTATATTTATTGTAATAGGAATAATTTTGGTTAACAAAAATTTAGGGGAATATCGGGTTATTGAAGAGGATGGGAAAAAAGAATCCGTCTAATTTAAAGCTAAAACTAAAAAACTACAAGTAAAAAACTACAAGTAAAAACTAGATTCTAAAGATAAATCCTTAAAATCTAGTTTTTTGCTTAAGATAAAACAAGTAAATAGTAAATAACATAAAGCCAGCTAAAGAAACCATGAATAATAGCCCAAAATACAGACTTATATAAGCTCCAGCTTATAATCATTGCCAGGGACGAACCTAGTGTTATTCCCGTTGTAACAGCTTCCCTTCTTCTCATTGCATTCACCTCATTTACATTATATATGGATAAAATTAAAATTATTATTAAAAATTAGCCTTATTATATATTTAGATAACAAGAATTTCCTTTTCTTATTATAAGTATATCTAGAGGCCCTTGATTATTAAAAGTCAATAAACAGTATAAAAATTTATTATTTAACACATTGTTTTATTATTCACAAAAGATAAATTATATGCTATTATGTACTCATGAGTGATAATACTCATATCTAGGATAGTAATACCCCTATCCTAGTAAATACTGTTTCCCTGTGGTACTTTAGAAAACAAAACTTTAGTACCAAAAACCCCGAGAATTTTCTTGGGGTTTTGAATTTTAAAAAGAGTAAAGTCTATGATAAAATTAACTTGTAAATGAAAACTCTTTAAAATATGCAGGTTAAAGTAAAGACATAGATGGCCATATAAATATACTATTTTAATGTTTTTTGAAATTTAAAGAATTAAAAAATAAAAAATGGAAAAATGGAAAAATAAATTAGGTTAAATAATTTTTGTAAAAGGAGTCATAATGAGTATTTCTGATGAGTTAAAATCTATTAAAGGTTGGAGGCATATTTTAGAAAAAGAAGTTGAAAAAGACTACTTTAAAAAACTTGAAAAGATTTTAAGATATGAATATAAAAATAAAACTATATACCCTGAAAAAGAAAATTTATTTAATGCCTTAAAACTTACTTCTTTTAAAGATACCAAAGTTGTAATAATAGGACAAGACCCTTACCATGGATTTAATCAAGCAAATGGTCTTGCTTTTTCAGTCAAAGAAGGGGTCAAGTATCCACCATCTCTTGTAAATATATTTAAAGAATTAAAAAATGATTTAGATATTTCTGTTGGTGATGGAAAGAGTTTAGTTTCTTGGGCTAGGGAAGGAGTTTTACTGATTAATACTGTTTTAACAGTAAGGGAATCAGAACCGAACTCTCATAGAAATATTGGATGGGAAAGATTCACTAGTTTTTTACTTGAGAAAATTACTGAAAAAGAAGATCCAGTAGTTTTTATATTATGGGGAAATAATGCTAAAAAAGCTTTAAAGTATAAAGAAGGAAGACATAAAGTTATAGTGTCTAGTCATCCTAGCCCCTTATCATCTTATAGAAGTTTTTTTGGATCGAGGCCCTTTACAAGAGCAAATAAATTTTTAGCCGAAAATAATATAAGTCCAGTAAACTGGGAAATATAAAAAACTGCTTCTACATTAATAGAAGCAGTTTTTGAATTTAATAAGATTTGAATTTTGCATTAGCCAGCTTAATTAACAGGAAGTGAAGCAGTCCTATAAGTATGGCTAGGATTATAGTAGAAGCCATTACTGCTACAAAATATGTTGGATCAAACTTTATTAAAATAAATATAGTAAGTCCTGCTAAAACAAAACCTAATAGCATTTGAAAGACAAAATTTAAATTTTGTTTTACTGCTTTTTGCTCTGTGTCCCAGTCAAGCTTAGGCCACATTATATCAAATATAATAGCAATCTGATTCTGCATTAAAGATGCTAAAAGCATAATGAAAAAACTAATTATTATAAATAAAATATCTAGCTTTAAAACTACACTTATAATAATAAACAAAATTGTAAGTGGAATAAATTGAATAAACAAGGCTACTAATATCTTTGAGTACAGCTGGTCTATGTAAGGCATTGGTATATATTTCATAAAATAAAAGCCTTTACCTTCTTTAGATATAGATGTTGCAGCTATACCATTATTTGAACCAAGAAAGAATGCGAGACCTATAAGTGATAGTAATATAATTGATTTATCTATTTGCCCAGCAAACTCTAATATAGCTTGCAGCTCAAAAGAATCTATTTGAGAAACACCCATTATAAAGGGTACTAAAATAAGAATAGGAAAAATAAAACTCATTAATACATTGTTTAAGAAAAATACTGGAGTTCTAAGAAGTATCCTTAGTTCTTTTAGAGAGTAAGAAAACATCTTATTCCTTGATTTTACGCTTTTAACAAGTTTTTCTTCAGAAACAGTATCTCTTTTCGCGCCTGATTCTTGTATTCCAACAACACCTTCAAAATAAAATCTATTTCCAATAATGTTAAAAATAAATATTGAGAAAATAGAAATGCCAATTAAAACAAGAACATATAAGGGTCCCCTTACATTATTAGCATTTATAAGTGCATTTGCGCTAAAATAGCTAGAAGGAAACAAGGTATTAAGTATTTTAATAAGGGCTATATCTTCTGTAAGGATAAGACCTGCTGATCCATCTCCAGTGGCTTTACTTGCAAAAAACTGAATAGTTACATTAGTTCCTATGGCAAATATTAAAGCGAAAACTCCAGCGATTAAATTAAACCTATCTTTATTTTTTGCACCCTTGCTAAACCTCATTACAAGAATAGAAAGTATAGAGGCTATAGATATAGGAAGTATAGGTAAAAAAACAAAAGATATTAAAAGTAAAATATAATATAAAATACCAGCTGAGCTAAGGTAACCATAAGTTATAAATACAGGTAGGAATAGCATTCCAATTATTATGTACTGATAGATTAAAGATGTGAAAAACTTAGCTGTAATTATATCTCCAGCTTTTACTGGTAGATAAAGATAGTTTTTAACATCATCTGAAAAATAAAATATATTCATTACATAAAATATTCCAAATATAAAAACAAATAAACTTGCCGCTGGAAAAGCGAGTTTTGGTATCAAAGTTTGAATACTCAGAACTTCAAGTTCTCCATATATATCTATTGTGAATACTGTCATTGAAAAGGCTATTATTACTAGCAAAAACAGAAAAAGCAGACCTTTCATTATTTTATTATTAAAAAAAGTTTTCTTTTTACTAGACCCGCCCATCATTGCATCCATAGTCTCATCGTTTTTAAACATCACTTTAGTAAGAGTTAAAATTTTACTACTCATCTTGAGTCATCTCCAAGAATATGTTCTCGAGGCTTTCATTTTCTTTAGCTGATTTTTTGAGTTCCTCCATGGTTCCAACAAAAACAAGTTTTCCTTTATTGATAATGCCTATACGGTCGCATATCTTCTCTGCAACTTCAAGAACATGAGTTGAGAAAAACACAATATTATTTTTATCGGCATGTTCCCTCATCATTTCTTTTAAATAGAAAGATGACTTAGGATCTAGTCCTGTCATTGGTTCATCTAGAATCCATACATTAGGATCATGGATTAATGCACCCATAATTATAATTTTTTGCCTCATGCCGTGAGAATAGCTTGAAATCCTATCTAGAAGAGCATCTTCCATAGCAAATCTTTTAGATAAATCTCTAATCCTATCTTTTCTAAGAGATTCCTCAACATCATAGATATCTGCCATAAAGTTTAAATATTCAAGGCCTTTTAGTCTTAAAAACATATCTGGACTGTCAGAAACAAATCCAAATTCTCTTTTTAAACCTAATGGGTTTTCATCAATATCTATTCCATTTACAACAATGGAGCCAGAATCCTTTTCTGTTATTCCAGTTATCATTTTTATTGCAGTTGTTTTACCGGCACCGTTTGGTCCTAAGAATCCAAAGATTTCTCCAGGTATTATGTCTAAAGTAATATTATCGACTGCCTTTACTTTGCCGCCATAGACTTTTGTCAGGTTTTTTAATTCTATCATATATTGTCATAGCACTCTAAAATGCTATTTCCTCCTTTAACTTTTGAGATTTGCAGCTTAGTGATAGGTGATATAAATTTTATTTTCTTTTAAATTATTATATATATTAGATTTACTAGATAATAATTATTTGTTTTTTAGTAGGTCTCTTATTTCCTGAAGTAATAAAATATCCTCAGATGGTTTTTCTTCTTCAACAGTTTCCTCTACGTCTTCCTTACGTTTTAATTTACTAAATGCTTTTATTACAGTAAATAGTATTAAAGCTATAATTAGAAAGTCTACAAGGGCTTGAATAAATATCCCTATTTCAATAGGCGTACCATTTAAAGAAAAAGTGATTGCTTCAAAGTTTTGCACTGAAAAAATAGCAGCTATCATAGGCATTAGTACATTTTCTACAAGAGAAGATACTATTTTCCCAAAAGCACCTCCAATTATAACAGCTACAGCAAGATCAATTACGTTTCCTTTAAGGGCAAAGTCTTTAAATTCTTCAATAAATTTTTTCATAAATCTCTCCTTATGTGTTATTTTTTAAAAAATTAATAGTCAATCAATTTAAATCATACTATAAATTTAATGAGAGTGTAATAATAATATATTATAATTTAATGAATAAAGGCTTTTAAGGTACTATTTAATCATTACTATAATCTAATATGGTATAATATTAAATGGTCAAATTGGAAATTATTTTTAATGTTTAAGATGAAAATCAACTAAATTCTCTTTAGGAAACCTAGAGATAAAGGATGTGGGTAATGAATAGTGGTAAAAATGGAAAAAGCGGGAAAATAGGGGCAGAAAATGAGAAAAAAACAAGAAGTCTTATGATGTTTATAAAAGAATGGATAGTTCCAATAGTTGTTGCTTTTATTTTTGCCTTTATAGTGAATAGATATGTAATATTTAAAATAGAAGTACCCACAGGCTCAATGATTCCAACTATAAACGTAGATGATAGGATTTTTGTACGAAGAGTTTATAATAAAGATAAGTTTGAAAAGGGAGATATACTTGTATTTAATTCAAATCAAGAAGATATTCTCCTTGTTAAAAGACTGATTGGCCTTCCAGGAGATAAGGTAAGTTTAATTAATGGTGACCTTTATATAAATGATGTCTTAGTAGAGGAGACTTATGTGGTTAATAATATGGACTACACAGATGAATATCTGGTACCAGAGGACCATTTTCTTTTCTTTGGAGACAATAGAGCTTCTTCAATAGATGCAAGGTACTGGGATAAGCCCTTTATTCATAAAGATGAAGTAATAGGAAAAGCAGGACTTAGGGTATCCCCACTAAAAAACATTGGCTTTATAAAATAAAAATATGATTAGAAAATATAACTAAGGCAAATAAATAAAGGAGAAGGATGTGGGAAATGGATAATTATACTGGGAAAAGAAGCCGAAAAACAAGAGTAGAAAAAAATAAAAAAAGTAGAACTCTTAGAATGATTTTAAAAGAATGGTTAATACCTATAATTATTGCCTTTATTCTTGCCTTTATAGTGAATAGATATATAATATTTAAAATAGAAGTACCGACAGGTTCTATGATTCCAACTATAAATGTGGATGATAGATTATTTGTAAAAAGAGTTTATAATAAAGATAAACTTGAAAGAGGTAATATACTCGTATTTAATTCCAATGAAGATGATATTCTCCTTGTAAAAAGGCTAATAGGCCTTCCTGGTGAGAAGATAAGTCTCATAGAAGGAGATCTTTTTGTAAATGATGTCTTAATGGAAGAACCTTATGTAATAAATCAAATGGATTATAAAAAAATTAATTCTAAAGATTATACAAGTGAATTTATAGTACCAGAAAACCATCTTCTTTTCTTTGGAGATAATAGAGAAACATCAAGAGATGCTAGGTTTTGGGAAGATCCTTTTATTCATGTAGATGATGTAATAGGAAAAGCAGGGCTTAGGATATATCCCTTTAAGGATATAGGTTTTATAAAATAAAAAAGGAGCTACTTAAATGAAAAATATTATAGAAAGAAATAAAGATAAAATGATTAAAGATGTATTAGATATAGTAAGTATAGAATCTGTTCATGCTGAAAAGTTAGAAGGAATGCCTAATGGAGAGAAAGTAAATGAAGCCTTAGAGCATATTTTAAAGCTTGGCGAAAGCTATGGATTTAAAACTAAAAATATCAAAGGACATGCTGGAGTTATAGAATATGGTGAAGGCGAAGAATACGTAGCTGTTCTTGGACATTTAGATGTAGTTCCTCTTGGAGAAGGCTGGAAATATAATCCTCTTGGAGAGATTGTAGAAGATAAGATTTACGGAAGAGGAACAATGGATGATAAGGGTCCTATGATAGCAGCGCTTCATGGTCTTATTGCTATTAAAGAAATGAACCTTCCTTTAAAACATAGAATTAGACTTATATTTGGAACAAGTGAAGAAATAGGTGGACCAGATATAGAAAATTACCTCAAACATGAAAAGGGACCTATTATGGGCTTTACCCCTGACGCAGAGTTTCCAGCTATTCATGCAGAAATGGGAATTCTAGTTCTTAGAATATCAAAAGATATAACAAATAAAAACAATTTAGAGATTAAGGGTGGAGAAGCAGTTAATATGGTTCCAGAAAAAGCCTCAATTTCCTATGATATAGATGGTAAAAGATTTGAAAAAAGCTATAAAGGTGTATCTGCTCATGGAAGTACTCCTCATCTAGGAGAGAATGCTATTACAAAACTTTTAAAAGATATAGATAGTTTTAATATAGACGAGACTATTAAGGACAGTTTAAGAGAAATAAGTTATAATCTTTGTTATGATTTAGATGGTAAAGTTATGGGCATTGACTTTGAAGATGAATCAGGAAAACTTGTGTTAAACACTGGTATAATAAGTTTAAAAGATAATAAATTAGATGTAGATATAAATATTAGATATCCTGTTACTTATAAAAAAGATGATGTTGTTCCTAAAATTGAAAAGATTTTTAAAGACAAGGGATTTGATTTTAGAGTAGTTACAAGTGATAAACCACTTTATTATAAAAAAGATGATAAATTAATACAGAAATTAATGAAAGTTTATGTTGATGAAACAGGGGACGAGAGAGAAGCTATTGCTATAGGTGGAGGCACTTATGCTAAAGCAATGAAAAATGTAGTTGCTTTTGGACCTCAGCTTCCTGGAAGGCCCGATGTAATCCATCAACTTGATGAATATATATTGATAGAAGATCTTGTTTTATGTGCGAATATTTACGGAAGATCTATGATTGAGCTATCAAAGTAAATGGAGGATTAAATGGAAAACGATAATAAAGACAAAAATAACGGAGGCAAAAAAAAGAGCTATAAGTTTTATATAGTTTACTTAGTAGGCGTCTTGCTGATGCTGACAGTTTTTAATTTTTTTGCTAAAGATGTTAAAAATCAAAAGCAGACATATAATGAGTTTTATACAGCTCTTACTGAGGGAAGAATCGAAGAGCTTACAATAGATGAGCCAGGTAGAAAATATGAATACATAATGAAAGAAAATGACAAGCTAGATGGTTTTGTTCTTTATACTGGTATGATTTCTAATGATGAAGAAGTACTTGAACTTGTTAAGAAAAACAATATAAAAACATATTCTAAACCTCCACAATCTGTAAGCCCAATAATTACGCTTTTAGTTTCTTGGGTCTTACCTCTTGCATTTTTCATATTCTTAGGAAGAATGCTTATGAAAAACATGCAAAAGTCCGGTGGCGGAATGATGAATCTTGGGAAAAACACAGCAAAGCTTTACCAGAATGATACGGGAATTACATTTAAAGATGTAGCGGGTCAAGCAGAAGCTAAAGAGTCCCTAATTGAAATCGTAGATTTTCTCCATCATCCATTAGAATACGTAGATATTGGAGCAAAGCTTCCAAAGGGAGCTCTTCTTGTAGGACCTCCGGGTACTGGTAAAACATTACTTGCAAGGGCCGTTGCAGGAGAGGCAAAGGTTCCATTCTTCTCACTTTCAGGTTCTGCATTTGTTGAGATGTTTGTTGGTATGGGTGCTGCGAGAGTAAGAGATTTATTTAAAGAAGCAGAGGCTAAGGCTCCTTGTATTATATTTATTGACGAGATAGATGCAATAGGTAAGTCAAGAGATACTGGCGGAATGGGCGGAAATGACGAAAGAGAGCAAACTCTTAATCAGCTTTTAGCTCAAATGGACGGTTTTGATTCCTCTAAAGGAATAGTCCTTCTTGCTGCAACTAATAGACCTGAAGTTCTTGACAAGGCTCTTTTAAGACCAGGAAGATTTGACAGAAGAATTATTGTTGATGCTCCAGACCTTAAGGGACGTGAATCTGTGCTTAAAGTTCACGCCAAAGGCGTTAAAATGGGAGACGATGTTGATCTTGAAGAGATTGCAAGAAGTACTCCAGGAGCAGTAGGAGCAGACCTTGCAAATATGATAAATGAAGCTGCACTTAGAGCTGTTAAACACAGACGTAAATTTGTTATGCAAGAAGATCTTCAAGAAGCAATTGAAGTTGTTATAGCAGGTCAGCAGAAAAAAGATAGAATTATGTCACCAAATGAAAAAAGAATAGTTGCTTTTCACGAGATTGGTCACGCACTAGTAGCAGTTATGCAAAAAAATACTGACCCAGTTATCAAGATAACTATAATACCAAGAACTATGGGTTCTCTTGGTTATACTATGCAGGTTCCAGAAGATGATAAGTATCTAATGAGTAAGGAAGAGATGCTACAGCAAATAACTATACTCTTTGGTGGAAGAGCAGCTGAGGAAGTTGAATTTAATTCAGTTACAACAGGTGCTTCAAATGATATAGAAAGAGCAACTCAGTTAGCTAGAAGAATGGTTACTATGTATGGTATGAGTGAAGCTTTTGATATGATGGGATCTGAATCTATAGGTAGTCAATACCTAGATGGCAGACCAGTAAGTAATGTAAGTGATAAAACAGCAGCTAAAATAGACGATGAGACCTTGGCAATTATAAAAAAATGTCACGCAGAAGCTATAAGGATACTAGAAGAAAATAGAGAGCTATTAACTCTTCTTTCAGAAGAACTTTTAGTTGAAGAAACTATTATGGGCGATAGATTTATGGAAATAGTTAGGGCTCATAAAGGTGAAGACTTTGCTAGAACAGAAGAAGAAATTAAAGAGTTACGAGCAAAGAGACTAGAAGAACAAAAGCAGTTAGCTGAAAAAATCAAAGCTAAAAAAGAAAAAAATAGCGAAGATGAAGCTGAAGAAATAGCTGAAGAAGCTAAAAAAGAAGCTGAAAAAGAAGCTATAGAAAAAGAGCTTGTAGAAGAAGAAATCTTAGAAAAAGAAAAAGAGAATAAGATATCTGAAGGCGAAGACAAATCTTTAAATAAAGATAAAAGCTTAGAGGAAGAAAATAAGACTAATAAGTAATTTTCTTTGAGTAGAGTAATTATAGGTAGATAAGAAATTAAAAAGTAGATAACAAAGTGTAATAACTCTATATATTATTATAGCCGTGATTGGAAAAGAGTCACGGCTGTATATTTTAGGAGGCAAAATGAAAAATATAAACTTGGATTTGTCCGAAAAAGAAACAATAAAAGAAAAAGAATATTTAAAGTATAGTTTAGCGGAAATAAGCGAAGATATTTTTAAAAATACAGCAAAAAAACACAGTATAACCAGTGATATTATAGATTATAGAAAATATCAAATTGAAGAATCTAGAGATGACAGTGATTTGCAGGTAGATTATTTTGATCATGAAAGATTTGTTCAGGAAGAAACTTTTAAAGCTATAATAAAAAGACTAGTTGAACTTACGGAGCTTTATGAAACACCATATTTTGGGAAAGTAGGCTTTTACGAAGACTCTTCCTATAATGAAATTTATGTTGGGAAGTATGGATTAATTGATGAAAAGAACTATGAACCTTTAATTATTGACTGGAGAGCTCCTATAGCTTCTTTATTTTATAAGGGCAGTGTTGGTAAGGCACACTACAATGCTCCAGTTGGAAAAATGAATGTCGATATAAACCTAAGAAGACAATTTATTATAAAAAACAGTGAGCTTAAAGGGTTTTTTGATTCAGAAATAGATATCAAAGACGATATTTTGCTTCAGGTTTTATCATCCAATGCAGGTAAGAAACTTAAAGATATAATAATGACAATCCAGGAAGAGCAAGACAGTATAATAAGAGAACCAAGAGAAGGGGCTGTTATTGTTAATGGGGTTGCAGGAAGCGGTAAAACGACCATTGCCCTGCACAGAATAGCTTACCTACTTTACAACCATAGAGACATACTTGAGGGTAGGGTCCTTATACTTGGGCCTAACAACATGTTTATGGACTTTATATCAGAAGTTCTTCCGTCTCTTGGAGAAAGTGGAGTTAAAGACAATACTTTCAAGGATTTTGCTATGGAGCTTTTAGAATTTGAAGGTGAGATGTTACAAGGTGAAGACTTTTTAGAATCATCTATAAATGGCGAAGAAGATCTAATATCGGATATAAAATATAAAAGAAGCAAAAAATTTGTTCAGGATATTGATAATTATTTAGATAAACTTGAAAAAACATACTTCGAGTTTAAAGATATTTATTTTGAAGATAAGATTATAATGACTAAAAAGGAAATGGAAAAATATTTACTTGAAGACTTTATCTATCTTCCGTTTTTTAGAAGAGCAACAAGGCTTAAAAAACTTATTATAAATAGACTTAGGCGAGAAAGAGATAAGGAAAGATATATAATAGATAAAAAGTACAATAAGCTTCAAAAAGAATTTGAAGAAATGAGTGGGCCAGGGATAAGCGGCGAAATTGAAACTGAAAGAAGAGAGGAAATTAGAGCTTTAGTTAAAAGGGTTTCCCAGTCAAGAAGTCAGTTTAGTGATTATTCAAAAGGCCATTACCTTCTTCCTTATTTTGAGTTTATAGAGTTTAATTTTATAACAGAAAATGATATTGCTCCCATGCTTTATTTTAAAAATAGGTTAAATGGAGTAGATTTTAAAGCTGAAATTAGGCATATAGTTCTTGATGAGGCTCAGGAATATTCATATTTACATTATAAACTTTTAAAAGAGATTACGAGCTGTACATCTTTTACCATAGTTGGGGATACAAACCAGATGATTGTTAAAGGTGAAAGCCCAATGATGGATTTAGATGAAATATTTAATAAAACAAGGTATTTTAATTTAGCAACCAGCTATAGGTCTACATATGAAATAATGGAATATGCAAATAAATTTGTAGATGAGAAAAAAATAGTACCTCTTGTAAGGCATGGAGAGGATGTTAAGGAGATACACACACTTAACTATATAGAAGCTGTGGATAAAGCCGCATCCCTTGTGGAAAACTATAAGAATGATGATATAGATACTATAGGAATTTTAACTCGCGATATGAAAAAAGCGAAAATTATTCATAATATGCTAAAAGATAAGATAAATATAAAATTAATTGACTCTGAAGATGATTTACTTAAAGGTGGCTTATATATTATGCCTTCATATTTTTCTAAAGGATTAGAATTTGATGGTGTAATTATAATTGAAGAAGAAGATGAGTTTCATGGTAAAGATCTTTTAAAATATATCATGTCAACAAGAGCTCTTCATAAGCTGGCAGTTGTATCTGTTTCAGAAAGTCTTGTTTTATAGCTTTAAACTATTTCGATTAAAATAAATAGGCTTTAAAAAAATAAGAATTTAAATGTAATTTTCAAAATTTTTAAAATTTAATAAAGCTATCAATACAAAACGCCCTAGAATTTATTATAAGTTCTAGGGCGTTTTTATTAACTTAAAGCATTGATACATCAAGATCTATATATATTATAATTTTTTTAGCATTTTTGAATTCTTTGGCTATTTTATTTTTCAAAGATTTTTTTATTTTTTTCCTATCTTCTTCAGTTGTATCTTTACTGCTTACTACTGCTTCAAAAATAATGATTTTATTATCGTCATATCCTGTATATCTAAAATCATGAATTGACTTAACATACTTTTCTGTCAAGGCTATTTTTGTTGCTTTTTCTAAGGACTCAATGTAATCAGTGTCGTGTATATTAATAGGATCTATATGGGTTACAAGTTCTATGTTGTATTTATCTAGAACTGCCCTTTCAGTTTTATCTATACTGTTATGAAGAAGTATAAGGTCTATATCATGGGGAACCTCAGCGTCTATTGTTGCCATTGTAGTAGTAGGACCGTAGCTATGAATCCTAAGATCGTGTACTCCATAAATATTTTCATTTAAAAGAACTTCTTTTTTTAAGTTTTCAATAAGGGCTTCATCAGGTTTTTCTCCAAGAAGCACATAAATAGTTGATTTTGTGAGGCTGTATCCCGAATAAAATATATATATCCCAATAAGGACTCCAGCAAGGCCGTCTACTGGAAAACTTGTATATGACCCAAAAACAAGAGCTAAAATTACAGTAATTGTTGCAAATACATCAGCTATAGAGTCATGGGCAATGGCAAGGTTAGCCTTAGAATCTATCTTTTTACCTACATTTTTATTTAAAGAGTAGATAAATAATTTAAAAATAAGAGACAATGCTAAAATTATGATAGTTATTGTTTGATAATCTATAATATTAGGATTTAAGATTCTTTTAAAAGAAGAAACGACAAATTGATACCCTACTAGTATCACAAGAAGAGATATAAAAAGACCTGTTATATATTCAATTCTTCCATGGCCATAAGGATGATCCTTGTCCGCCTGCTTACTTGCGGATTTGAATCCAACAATACTGATAAGAACTCCAGCTGAGTCTGATAAGTTGTTAAAAGCATCTGCAGTTAAGGATATACTGTGTATCATAGTTCCAATTATAAATTTTATTAAAAATAAAAGAAGATTTATAACAAGACCAATTACTCCAGTTTTTGTAACTATTTTTGACCTATCTTTGGATTTTTCATAGTCTTTGTTTTTTAGTATTTTATCTGAAAATAAAGTAAACATATTTAAACTCCTAACCTATTTTAAAACAGCCTTTAATATTTTTTATAGCTAATTGATTGTCCATTATATCATAACTTATGATAAGATAGAGTGAGAAATGGAGGAATAAAGATGAATGAAAAAGATTTTGGACTTGATTTAATTGATTTTCTTCATGAATCTCCAACTGCTTATAATGCAGTAGAGTTAATGAAAAAAGATTTAATTAAGGAAGGTTATATAGAGTTAAAAGGAAACGAGAAGTGGAATTTAAAAGTAGGGGACAAAGTTTTTTATTTGAAAAATAGCTCAGCAATTTTTGTTTTAAATATTGGTGAGAGTCCATTAGATAAGGGCTTTAAGATAATGGGAGCCCATACTGATTCTCCAAGCTTTAGAATAAAACCTAACTCAGAAATGATTAGTGAAGGATTTTTAAAACTGAATGTTGAAACCTACGGAGGGCCTATTCTTAGCACCTGGTTTGATAGACCCTTATCCTTAGCAGGAAGAGTTTCTATAAAATCAGATAATCCGCTTTATCCAATAAATAAAGTTGTAGATCTTAAAGATCCTATTTTATATATTCCAAGCGTTGCAATACATATGAATAGACAGGTCAACGATGGGGTAAAGATAGATAAACAAAAGCATGTTCTCCCTATAGTAGGTCTTAGTGAAAATTTAGCTGAGGGTAAAGATAAGGAAAAAGGTTTTATAAAAAACCTACTTGCAGAAAATTTAAAGGTGAAGGCTGGCGATATTTTAGATTTTGATTTATTTGCTTATGAGGTAGAAAAGGGATCTTTTGTTGGAATAAATGAGGAGTTTATATCTTCAAAAAGGCAAGATAACCTTGGAATGGTTCACTGCGGCCTAGAAGCTATAAAGAGAAGCTCTAAATTTTCAGGAATAAATATAGCAGCATTTTTTGATAATGAGGAATGTGGAAGCTCTTCAAAGCAAGGAGCAGATTCACCTCTTCTTAGAAATTTAATGGAAAGAGTATATTTTTCTCTTG
Organism: Clostridium sp.; assembly: GCA_012512905.1. Taxonomy (GTDB): domain Bacteria; phylum Bacillota; class Clostridia; order Clostridiales; family Clostridiaceae; genus JAAZDF01. Next base: position 5,324 of record JAAZDF010000080.1, on the reverse strand, counting down.
GAGGAGACAGGGAAGGCTTTTTAAGGAGCCTTGAAAGTTCATTTATGATTTCAGCGGACCTAGCTCATAGCATACATCCAAACTATAGTGATTATCATGATCCTACAAATAGGCCTATTATAAATAAAGGCCCAGTAATTAAGGTGTCTGCAAATCAAAGCTATACATCAGATTCAGATTCAAGTGGAGCCTTTATATCCCTTTGCGAAAAAGCTGGAGTACCTTATCAGTTTTTTGTAAATAGAAGCGACCTAAGAGGCGGGTCTACTATTGGACCAATAGGAACCACTCATCTTCCTATAAGAACAATTGATATAGGAAATGCTATTTTAGGAATGCATTCTATAAGAGAGCTCTCTGGCGCGAAAGACCATTTATACTTATATAAAGTACTTGTTGAATACTTTAATTTGCTATAAAATGCAGTTAAATAAGATATAAGAAATTATGATTTGTTTATTGTATTAGTTTTGTAATGAAAAAAATAGAAATTAGTATATTATAATAATATACAACTTTTGAGGTGAAATTATGAGTATAAAAAAAATTAGTCTGTTTTTAATCAGTATATTATCATTATCTATAGTCTTATCAGGATGTAGTTACCTAGAAGACACAGGAAATGAAGAATATATAGAAACAGCTCAGGAAAGTGCTCCTGATAATGAAGATTTAAAAGAATATATAGAACATTTAAAACCTGTAATTGAAAAATTATATGAAGATAAAGGTGAGCTTAAGAGTATAGGAGTAAAAGGGAATTCTGTCTTAGTTGAGGTAGATCTGGGGGAAAGCCCAGAGCCTTATGATGACTTTAAAAACCTTATGGTCTATGAAACTACAAGAATTACAAGTGCTATCTATTCTTACAGAGAAGATAATCCAGTTTTAGATGAAATTTATAAAGTAAGTATTGATTTTACAAATCAAAAAAATATTACTCTATATGGTAAGCAAAGAGAAGAAATTGATGGCAAAAAAGAATTTAGCTCAGGAACTATACTTAATGCAGTAAAAAATTAAATTTAATTTAGAATTAAATTTATCTATAAAGTAGAAAAAAATATCCAGCTCTATTTGAGCTGGATATTTTTTTTAGAATTTTCTATTTATAAGCTTGTGGTAAAACCACTATCCTTTTACGGAACCTCGCAGTTTATACAAGTTTTAATCTACTTTTCCTACATCGGAAAGAAGAAGTCCTTTATTATGTTCTAGTGCCCAGGAAATGCTCCAAGGATTTTGGAATAAAAGTATATTTCTATTTTTAGTATCTTGCACAAGTTTTGTATCTGATGTTAAATTTAATAGGTCCATCTCAGTTTCACTTTCTTCTATCCACCTAACATGATTAAATGATAGACTCTCAACCTTAATATCTACTCCATATTCGTGTTCTAACCTATATTTTAAAACGTCCATTTGTAGGGTACCTACAACTCCTATTATAATTTCTTCCATACCTATATGGTGTTCTTTGTAGAGTTGAACTGCTCCTTCTTGAGCAACTTGGTTTATTCCTTTTACAAATTGTTTTCTTCTTATAGTATCAACAGGTCTTATTTTGTAAAAATGCTCTGGAGCAAAAGAAGGTATTCCTTCAAATCTAAAAATATTATTCGGACTCGTGATTGTATCTCCTATGGAATATATACCAGGATCAAATATACCAATAATGTCTCCTGCATAAGCGCTTTCTACCATTTCTCTGTCTTGAGCTAAAAAGCTTTGGGGCTGAGAAAGTTTCAAGTTTTTATCTTGTTCATAGTGATGCACCATCATATCTTTTTCAAACTTTCCTGATGTAATTCTTAAAAAAGCAATCCTATCCCTATGAGCAGGATTTAAATTAGCTTGAATCTTAAATACAAAAGCAGAAAAATCTGGACTAAATACGTCTATTTTCTCGCCTTCACTTGTTTTTCTAGGAAGGGGAGCTGATGTAAGATTTAAAAAGTCTTTTAGAAATGGCTCTATACCAAAATTTGTTAAAGCTGATGCAAAAAACATAGGGCTAAGTTCTCCTTTGGAGACCTTATCAAAATCAAATTCATCTCCAGCTATATCAAGAAGTTCTATATCATTTTTAAGTTTAAGTGACATGTCTTCCGATATAAAATCATTAAAATGATCATCATGAATACTTGTTATATGGGAAGCTGCAGTTTTTTGTCCACGGCTTGCTGCATCAAAAGTATATAAAAGCTCACTTTCTCTCTCATAAACACCCTTAAATTCTTTTCCAGAGCCTATTGGCCAGTTCATTGGATATGTATCAATGCCAAGTTCCTCTCTTATTTCATCCATTAGTTCAAAGGGATCTTTGGCTTCTCTGTCCATTTTATTAACTATAGTAAATATAGGTATATTTCTAAGGGAACATACGTGGAAAAGTTTTTTAGTTTGTTCTTCTACTCCCTTTGAAGCATCAACAACCATAACAGCAGAGTCTGCAGCCATTAAGGTCCTATATGTATCTTCAGAGAAATCTTGGTGCCCTGGAGTATCTAGTATATTAATGCAGTATCCATCGTAGTTGAACTGCATTACTGAAGAGGTAACTGAAATACCTCTTTCTTTTTCAATTTCCATCCAATCTGAAACAGCGTGTTTTTGTGCCTTTCTAGATTTAACTGAGCCAGCAAGTCTTATAGCCCCACCATATAGCAATAGTTTTTCTGTTAGGGTAGTTTTACCCGCGTCTGGATGGGATATGATTGCAAAGGTTCTTCGTTTATTAATTTCTTTTTTTAAGTCTTCCACAGATGGCCTCCTAATATATATTAATATTTTAATTTCTTTTCTAATTTAACATTACAACTGTATATTATAACCTAAAAACCATTAATATGACATTAAGAAATTAAGTTTCTTATATTAGGTGTATAGGAGTATTTTAGTTTTTAATTTAAGAAATCTTATTCTAGAAATATTATCGTAAAAGAAATTGAAAACTCAATAAATTAAATAAAAAAAGCTACAAACATTTAAATATTTGTAGCTGGTATAAAGAATAATCTACTTTAGTTAGGCTTATAATTATTTTTTGATTTTATTAATCTCTTCGATTATAACGATTGTGCAAATTAGAACTGTAAAAATTAATGAAACTAAAATTGCATGAGTTACAGCATGATATGAGCCTTCAACTGAGCTATATCCCAACTTTTCAATTATAGGAGAAATAACAATAAAAGAAAAAAAGAATATTAATATAGTCGCCAGCAAAGCTGATCCTATTTTTTTCAAAAACAAACACCCTCCTTATTGTATAATATCTAAATATGTGTTTAATATTTTCCACCTAATAAGTATATTTAAAACTTTATATTTTCAATTTCTTCATCCGTATAGTTTTCAAATAAGAGTAGCTCCTCGTAGGGATTGCCTTTTAAATTTAATAATCTAGCAAAGGCTGGTTCAGTTTTTATTCCCTCTTTTTTCAATTGAATTACTTTCTTCTTAAAATCATTTCCATATAAACTGAGGATTCTACTCTCAACGATCATATGCCTATAACCATCGGATTTTTCACTTTTATTGTTAGTCCCATAAATTTCTACTTCGAAAGAATCTATCCAAAAATTACATATTATTATATTTCTTTTTTTGTATCTTAGCTTAAAGTGCTTATATTTATTAAAGTTTTCTTTTAATATATCTTCAAATTTAGCGAAATTATAGACTTCGCAGACTATATCTATATCGCTATTTTCTGTATCAATTTCAATAGGAATTGTTCCAACCAGTAAAGGATTATAGTCAGAGAGTATTTTAAGAGTTCCAGAAGTTTTTAAAAGCTTATAAACCTTTTTTTGCTTTAGACTACCACTCTTTAAATAAGACACATCTTTCCAATTTCTAGACTTCAATTTTAGCTCCTTTTTTGATGATTTAATAAAAATTTATTAAATCAACTATGAAATTTATGCTAATTTCTAATTATTTTAATTGTATTAGTATCTAGGCCAAGTATATCTCTCAGCTCGTTTGTTATTTCAACTTTGAGCTCATCTGTATTAGAGTCCTCTCCAAATGAATATTGAGCTGAGGTCACTACAGTACCATCAGAAGTTATTGGTTCCATGTTTTCATATCCTTTAATTTTAATATGATGAGGATAGTTTCCGAGTAATATATGCTCTGGAACTGATGGAGGAAGGAGAATAAAATCTTCTATATTTTCAGTTATAATAATATCTATTGTTGGATCAGAGACTTCTACTAAACCATCTTTTGGGACGTCTTTCCCATTTACTTTTAACGAATATATTCCTGATTTAGAAAGCTCAATTAATTGACTGTCATCTAACATATCAACTATTTTTTCAATATAAGCTATATACTGAAGATTTAGCTCTTCAAGGCTTTCAATTTTAGTTTTCTGTTCAGCAACTTTATTTTCTAAAAGCTTTAAATCAGTATCTGATGATTCAGAAGCTGGGCTTGTTAGTTCTGTTTTTGGATTCTCTGGCTCCCTAGTATTCTCTGCAGACGAACACCCCACTATAAACAATAAAGAAGATAAAGCAGCTATTAATATTTTATTTTTCATATTGTTCTCCTTTGTAAACATATTTTCAAAACTTTTAATATCAGATTTTGCTAATTATCCATTTTTATAAACTTAATCCACTCTGAGTCAATTAATACTGCAACATAATTCTTTTCGTCTCTTTCACTTGATTCATCAATTTTGGCATACTTTCCATCTTTTACAGAAAAATTAACCTCTCCTTCTTTTTTAGGGAGCTTTGTGCGATCAACTTGGCTGGTGACGTCCTTAATAATATCTTCAAAAGGAACTATAAGTATGGATTTTTCTGTAGAAGTGTAAACATCACCTTCTACCATAATTGATCTTGAATAAATATCTGGTTTTTCTTTCCCTTCTTTATCGGTATTGGCACAGCCGGTAGAAAAGATTACTAAAAGAAATAGTGTTAATACTATTATTTTTTTCATTTGAGGTGACTCCTTTGTATTTTTCAAAAGATATAAATATAAATGTTTAGTTTTGATAGCCTAGAGAGATAGTGTGACTTTTCTTATTTCTGTATTATTTCTATAATTATATAATACTTAAATAGATTATATATTATCAGGAAGGTTACAACTATATATATTCCTGTATTTTGGATGTTTTTTTATATTAAAATTTGCTATTTAGTAGTCTTATCCATTATAAAAGAGAAATAAAATGGTATTTTGCATGTTTTCCTTATAAACTAGGGTATAATTCAATACGTTAATAAAAAATTAATTAATAATTGAGATAAATAACAGAAATACTATGTATAATTAATCTAACAACTATGGAGGTA
>JAAZDF010000079.1 GCA_012512905.1 Clostridium sp. | reverse complement strand
TTGTTATGAAAAAACTAATTAATTTTGTAAGTGCACTTTTAATTGCAATTCTTATTATTACATCATCGATTATAATTGGCCTTAATATAAAAACAGCTTATTATATTAATATAGATAAAATTTACTCAGAAAACCCAGTTTTTGAAAAAGAAACAATGAAAGAAAACTATAATATTTTAATAAATTATCTCCAACCTACAAATAAAAACAAACTTGAACTTAAAAATATAGATATGAGTGCTAATGGTAGGTTTCACTTCTATGAAGTTAAAGTGATATTTAACTATATCTATCTAGCTTTTCTTATTTCCTTAATTTTATCCATTGGATTATACTTTTACAACCGGAAAAATAGAACTTTTAAATATTTAAAGCATTCAGCTTTTCTTGCATTTTTAATTCCTGTTTTGTTAGGGATTCCTTTTGCCGTTAATTTTTCCAAGTCTTTTACTTTATTCCATAAGCTTCTCTTTTCTAATGATTACTGGATTTTTGATCCTAAAATAGATCCTGTCATTAATATACTTCCTGAGTGGTTTTTTATGCAAATGGCATTTTTAATACTTATAATTATGCTTATATTTTCCATTATCTCATTCTCTATAGGAAACTTTTTAGATAAGAGGCATGGAGACTTTGAGCTTTTACTTTAATCTGCTTTAACCAAATAACCTAAAAATTAATACTGTTTATCATTAAAATAATGATACACTCTTATAGGTCTAAATCTTTAAAAGTGTATCATTATTTTATATTTCTTTTTTTATTTTTACTTTTATTTTTACTTTTATTTGTTATATAAATTTTTCTTATGAAAAAATAATTCTCAAGCTTAATCTACTAATTAGATTTTTCTAAGCCTAAAAACTTCTTCCTAAAATTATAAATTACATCTTATAGTAAAAGCTTTATAGCTTACATTTTTATATTTTATTTTATAATCATCTTAAAATCATTATCTTCGGGATTTTCTAAAATGTACTGAAACTCCGTTAAGCTGTCATCTTCAAAAACACTTAAAAGCTCTTTAAAATCTTTTACAAGATCATAGTTTTCAAGGTCCTCTCTTTTAACCCAAAGAACTTTACCTTCATTTGAAGACCTGAGATTTCCTGCAAACTTATTTGCACGAAATAAAAACACAATATATCTTCCACCTTTAATTGGAAACTGCTTAAGCCCAACTAGCTCTGGTTTAAATATAGTAAGTCCCGTTTCTTCTTTTATTTCCCTTGTTACAGCATCTACAATAGACTCATCTTTTTCTATATGACCTCCAGGAAGAACGTATCCCTTCCAATCATCTTTAGTTCTATCTTGGAGAAGAATTTCATCCTCTTTATAAACTAGACATAAAGCTGTTAATTCTACCCTTTCTGTTCTATCCAATAAATTTCACCTCAATTAGGTTTCTAATTCCAATTTACTTTTTTAAGATTGTCATTATATCTTTATATTATTTTCTCTAGCATAATAAAAAAGATACTGCTGGGCAAATCCTGCATTCTCTTTGAATTTTTCTTGTCCAAAGTCGCGGATTTTAGGAAGAGAGTTAACATTAACTCCGTAAAAATGGTTCATTGCTTTTTTCACCCATACATCTACTGGAAAGGCTTCCTTTTTTTTCATAGAAAAAAGCATAACACAGTCTGAAACCTTTGGACCAACTCCCTTGAATTCTTGAAGTGATTTATGAGTTAGCTTATGGTCTAGAGATTTTATATAGTCTAAATCATATTTCAGAAACTGCTTTTCATTCTCCTTTAAGGGCCTTGCCTCTCTCGCCTCTAAGGCGTCCAATGCGTCGTTTACTCTTTGGCTAGTGTCATATAGGTATTTAGCCCTAAAGCCCACTCCCAGAGCCCTAAAGTCGTCCTCTGTTACATCTCTAAGCTCTCTTGGGCTTGGAAAGGAATAATACTTCTCACCTTTATAAGTAAGTTCATTTCCATAGTTTAAACTAATCTTTCTTACCGCTTCTTTTATCCTTGGAATTCCGTTATTTGCAGAAATTATAAAAGATAATAACGTTTCAAATGGATCTTGGTTTAAAATTCTAATCCCATATCCAAATTCTACTGCCTTTAAAAGAATAGGATCTATACTTAATTTATTTTTTATACTATCGTAGTCTCTTTCTAAGTCAAAGTAATCTCTAAAGGTCTCATTAAATTCCTCTTCACTTATATTCATTATAACAGCGTCATCTCCGCTTGTATAAACTTCAAGAACTTTACCTTTAACTACACCTATAAACCTCGAGTCATCATCTTCTGATACTCTGTTCCATCTAAAGCACTGGCCACATTCAAAAATATGACTAGGGTAAAAGTTTTTTACGCCAGTTAACAAAACTCCATCTTTAATGGAGCTAACTTTTTTATAATCCATATATACCTCTTTTCAGTAAAACATTATACTATCTTTAACATAAGCTTTAAAATACATATTAGTTTATAATTGCACTTTTATTAATTTTCTCCATTAAAAAAGGAGATTAATTATAATTCTAATCTCCCTTAATAATATCTTATAAATCTTCATTCATCAAATAAACTAAAGTTAATAAACTTTCGCTTAAATGAACATTTTCAACTGGAATATGTGCTGGAACTTCAATGTCCAAAGGCGCAAAATTCCAAATTCCCTTAACTCCATTTTCAACTAAAGTATCAGCTACTTTTTGGGCTTGAGCAAGTGGTACAGTTATAATCCCAATATCAATAGGATTTTCTTTCAAAAACTCTTCTAACTTATCGATATCTTGAATATCAATATCGTGTATAGTCATACCAATTATTTTTGGATTAGTATCAAACAACCCTTTAAGGTTAAAGCCAAATTTTTCAAATTTACTATAATTTGCAATTGCTTGTCCTACATTTCCGGTTCCTACAATCACTGTAGAATACTCGTTGTCTAATCCTAATATTTTTGAAATTTCGATATATAATGCATTTACATTATAACCATAACCCTGCTGACCAAACCCACCAAAATTGTTGAAATCTTGTCTAATTTGTGACGCAGTAAAACCAATTTTTTCGCTAAGCTCTTTAGATGAAATTCTATCCACATCATTTCTTAATAGTTCTTCTAGATGTCTGTAGTATTTCGGTAACCGCTTAATAACAGCCATAGATATTTCTCTTTTGTTTTGCATATGACACCCCATTGTTAATTATTTTTCTATCAATATGATACCACATTTTACACCTCATTGTGTAGAACAATATCAATAATATAACTATTTGTTAATAATTGTCAATCAAAAACAGCTATTATTTATATTTTATCAGTTAAAAAAGCCAAATATCATAAATTTAGGTTGATTTTAGATATTAGATTATATCTTTTTTGGTCTTTTAAATATTTTCGTAAAAATTTAAAATCTCTTACCTTTTTTTATAATGTATAATAAAGATATAAAGTTTTATTAGGCTAAAGAACACTATTAACGAGAAAATATATTAATATATAATAAGGTTAGGCTAGGTGATTTAATGTCAGATGATTTAATGAATAAAAATAGATTTATGTTTCTTGGAGACAGTCCTGTAGAGTTTCAAAGTGATGAAAAACTTCTTGAAAAAAGGCAAGCTGAAATAACTGAGCTTTCCCATGAACTTAAAAGTTTTTCTATAAATTTAAAAGAAATTTCAAATATCGATATAAGCATCAGAGAAAGAAATCTCATTTTAAATCTTGCATTTATAGTAGCATCAAATGAAAACCTATTAAATGAATTTTTAAATACAAAAAGAATAAGTCTAGAAAAAATTTCTTCTTTTACATATGAGCCTATACTAAATATAGCTCCCTTTAAGGAATACTTGAAATTATATATTTTATTAGTTTATAGCGAAAAGTATAGTTCCTTAGTTGACTATTTAAATATACTCGAAAAAGATATACCAGGTAAAAAAATAAATCTAAAAAAAGATAATAAAAGCTATATTGTCTCTAAAAAATCTTATAGTAATGAAGCAGAAAGTGATTTTATAAAAGCTAAAGAAAATTATAATAACTCTAGAAAAGATCACGAAAAAGATTCAGAAATAGAAAGTATAGATTCAAATAAAGACCTTTCCAATAAAAAACCAAAACAAATTGAAGCTTCTTCACAAAAAGATCTTTACTCTGGCATTATAATCTCTAAAAAGGGAAGAAAAAGAATAATACTTACTGCTACAGGAGAGATTAAATGCATAAAGAAAGAGAAAAATCATTCTAATAATCTTGGAGAGCTTATTACGAGTAAAAAAGTTAAATCAAAAAGAAAAATTAAAATTACTATGGGAGTTTTAGTACTAGTTGTTTTAATTCTTTTTACAGCCAACCATTTGCTCGAAAATAAAGTAGCAACTACAGTACTTTTTAAAGCTAGTGGCGATATAAAGATAACTTTTAATGAAAATAACGAGCTAATTCATGCTTACGCTACAAATAAAAATGGAAATATTATACTTGAAGATGCTGAGTTTCAGGAAAAAAATATAGACTATGTTCTTGGAGAGATTTTAGAGCAGGCCTATATACAAAAAGTAATAAAGGAATTCGACTCTGTTACAATTATTGTTTCAGGAAATCCAGCAAAAGAAGAAGATATCATAAATGGTAGATTTAAAGACAGACTTATCTCATACAAGGTTAAATGTAAAATAAACAATGATGGTACCTTAATATATTTAAATTAAATCCCACTTAAAGGCAAAATAGCAATTTTAACTTATTTATTAAACAAAGAAGTATCTAAAGGATGTGAAATAAATGGATCCAATTATGGACTGGATAGAAAACGAACTTCTAATTACTCCAAATGTTCAGATTAAACTTTTTAAAACAATAATTATAATTTTAATTCTAGGCTTTATATATGTTTTTCTTAAGAAATTGATTTATAGGCTGGTGGATGATAACAAAGTTTATTATAGAAGTAAAAAGAGTATGTCTTATCTCATTTTTGTTTTGGCTTTTATTCTCGTTGGAAGAATTTGGTTTCAAGGAATTCAGTCTTTAACTACTTTTATAGGACTGTTTTCAGCAGGGCTTGCCATTGTCATGAAAGATGTAATCTTAAATATAGCGGGCTGGATGTACATAAAATTAAAGTCTCCTCTAAGAGTAGGAGACCGAATAGAAATAGATGGAATTGCTGGAGATGTTATTGATATCCAAGTCTTTTCTTTTGTTCTTATGGAGATAAGAAACTGGATTGATGCAGACCAAAGTACTGGACGAATTGTTTATATACCAAATGTAACAATATTCAATGAAGCCCTATTAAATTATAGTAAAGGAATACCTTTTATTTGGAATGAAATTCCTATTTCGGTGCCTTTTGAAAGTAACTGGAAAAAAGCAAAAGGTCTCCTTAAAGAGATAGCAACAAGACACGGAGAAGTTATAAGTAGTAAGGCTGAAGAGAGTATACAAGAGGCTTCGAAAAAGTTTAGCCTTTATAATGCCCAGCTTGAGCCTACTGTCTATACGAAAATAGATACACCTTCTTCATCCATAATACTAACCCTAAGATACATGTGTCCTTACAGAAATAGAAGAGGAAGCGCTGAGTTAATCTATGAAGAAATACTTGATGAGTTTATGAAACATGAGGATATAGAGTTTGCTTATCCTACTCAAATTATATATAAAGACGATGAGAAAAATAGAGTGAAAAATGTACATTTTGACAACTTTAGTAACTAACCTTTTTATCTGTGAAGTAACTTGGCTAGGAAGGCAAGGATATATTCTAATAAATAAAAGGGATCTTTTTGCCTTACTTGCAAAAAAAGTCCCTTTTATTTTTCTTAATTTAATATATAAGTTTGAATTATATTACTTGTTATAAAGAGCTTCAAACTCTTCTTCTTCAAATCCTACCATATACTCGTCGTCTACAAATATAGTAGGAACAGTCCTAACCCCTATTTCCATTAGTTTTTTTCTGTTTTCTGGAACTGTTGTACTTTTCTCTTCATATTTAATTTCATTTTTTGCAAAGTACTCTTTTGCAAGTTCGCAGTACGGACATGTAAGCGAAGTATATATTACAACTTTTTTATCCATTTTTACCCCTCCAAGATTAACTATTATTATAAAAGTCACTTTAAACGAAAATTAAAGAAACTTAAAAGTCTCTGTAATTCAATTGTATACCATTTAATATAATTTGTCTATTTAATTTCAAAAAGCATTTAAATCATATATAATAAGCTTTTAGGGGGTTAAAATATGGAAGAGAAACGAATTAATAAGGCTATTTCAGATACGGGCTACTGCTCAAGAAGAGCTGCTGATAAATTAATTGAAGAAAATAGGGTAACAGTTAACGATAAACCTGTAGAGCTAGGCCAAAAAGTTACAGAAAAAGACATCATAAAAGTAGATGGCAAAAAACTTGGAGAAGAGCCAGATCCTGTTTATATTGCATTTAATAAGCCAGTAGGAATAGAGTGCACTACAAATAGAAAAGTGAAAGATAATATAATTGATTTTATAAATTACCCTGAAAGAATTTTTCCAATAGGAAGACTTGATAAAGACTCTGAAGGACTTATCTTACTTACAAATAATGGTAATATAGTCAATAAAATTTTAAGAGCAAATTACGGCCATGAAAAAGAATATATTGTTCAGGTTAATAAAGAGCTTACAGCTGACTTTATAAAAGGGATGTCATCTAGGGTACCAATTTTAGATACTGTAACAAACAAATCCAAGGTTACGCAAATTAATAGAGATACCTTTAAAATAATACTAACTCAAGGCCTTAATAGACAAATAAGAAGAATGACTGAATATTTTGGCTATAAAGTAGTGAATCTTCAAAGAATAAGAGTTATGAATATAAATCTTGGATCCCTGCCAGTTGGTGTGTATAGGGACTTATCTCCTCTTGAACTTAAAGTTTTAAAAGAAACAATAAAAAACACTAAAAAAATCTCCAATTAAATTTAATTGGAGATTTTTTATCTTTTATCTTTATTTTATTTTTTGAAACTCTAAATTATTAACCCCTATTAAAATATTATACTAAACCATTCAATCCGCTAAGAGCAAGTACTGCAATTGCTGCAAATATAAGTAAAATAGGGAATCCTCGAAATGCTTTTGGCGTATCAGCCATATCAAGTCTTGTTTTAACACTTGAAAACAGGTAAAACATAAAAAACAATCCTAAAGGAATAGCCACTGAGCTAACTAAAGCCTCTGAAAAACTAAGTCCTGCATTTATACTTATCGAGCTATAAAGAACTGCTGTATTAGCTATTAAAAAAGGTAAATACATTTTAACATCATCATAGTCTTTTAAATCTTTAGATTTTAAAAGGCTGAAAGTAAATTTAGCAACTAAATAAATAACTACCAAATATACTAGTGTATCTAAAATTTCAAATCCCAAAGACTTTAAAACAAATTCGTATAAAACATAATTTATAAGAGATGATAAGAAAGTAATACCCATTAAAAGCTTGACCATTACTTTTGCAAGTTTTCGGCTTTTAGTAAACTCAAGTAAGCTCTCAACGCCAACAAGCCTTGTGAAAACTATATTATTTATAAAAACTGTGCTTATAAGTAAAAATAATAATTCTTTCATATTATCTTACCTCCTTCTCTAGATCTTTTTTAGAGTTTAAGCTAACAAAGATTGCTGCTAGTATACCAACAACTAAAAAACCACCTTCTGGTTTTAAAAATAACCCCATAATATAGTCAGCAGGAATTATAGACACATTAAATATAAATTCTCCTGAGAAAGGATTAAGTAAACTAAGGGTACCAGATCCTAATAATTCTCTAATTACTGATACTATAATAAGTGCAAATCCATAGTATAAACTATTCATTACACTTAATTTTATTTTAATTTCTTTATTATCTTTCTTATCGAAAGCTCCAATGTTAAAAAGTATTAATGTGTTAGCTGTTATTATCATTAATCCAAATCCTAAGCCTTGACCTAAAGTTGGAGCGTAGGCACCTACAAAAAGGCTTACAAGTTTTACTAAAAGTGCATTTATCACTAAACTTACTATCAAAATAGCCTCATGAGGTACAAACTTTTTGAAAAGTCCTACAAATAGACTACCGATAACTGAAACTACAAATACAATCACAGTCATTCCAAGTGCATTTGTTAGATTCGTTGTAATAGCAAGTCCTGTAGTTAATCCAAGAAAAAGTATAAACAGTGGATTATTTTTTATAAATCCAGTTTTTCTATCTAATTTATTCATTTAATCCCCCTACTTACTTGATTCTATTGCAGCAAGTACTGCGTTCACAATAGATACACTTGAAGACGTTGCGGCAGACACTGCATCTACAGAAGCATTCTCATCTTCATAGCTAAGATCTTTAAACTGTTCTAAGAACTCTTCGTGGTCTACTTTTGTCCCTATTCCTTCTGTATCTTTAATCTCTAGTATTTCAACACTTTTTATAAGCTTTGCATCTTTATCTATTTCTACTAAAACAATATTTGGCTCTGGATTGTCATAGTCACTATCTAAGATAGCATATCCAGGAACTTCAACTGTATACTTAATTATAGAACCTTCTTCTGACTCATTTGTTATATTAGCTTTTTCCTCATCGGAAATATCTCTAAATATTTTTATTTCTTCACCAAAATCGAGTGCCGCTTCTTTAGGACCTTCATCTGATTCATTTGGATTTCCAAGTCCATCATCTTCTATTCCCATCTCTTCATTGAAATGAGCTTTAGCAGCATCTATTCCTGCAATAACAGCATCTGAGCTCATTGTAGCTCCTGCTATTACATCTATAAGTGAGGTAGATGTTTTACTTTCAACGTATTCTTTAAAGGAATCGTCTCCTAGCTTGCTTCCAAATCCTTCGGTATCATTTAAATAGATAATATTATATCCAACAATTTTCCC
>JAAZDF010000078.1 GCA_012512905.1 Clostridium sp. | reverse complement strand
AGCTAAAAAAATTCATGATTTCAGAAAAACATCTGATTATGATGAAAAGATTTATTATGCGGATTTTGAGATTTTAGGTTAAGAACTACTGGATCCCATTAAGTCTTAAAGCTAAAATATTAAATTGTAGCTATATAATTATTCCAACAGCAACTTGACACTATCACTCAGTAGCAGAAGGTTCTTTGATTAAAATAAATATGATATGATTAAATTATCAGCCAGCGAACTAATCCAATTCAGAAAGTATATGATGGAATTGCTAAAGAATAGAATTTAAGGAGTGCATTAAATGGTTGAAGTAAAAGATTTAAAAGGACTAAAAGAAAATAACAAAGATCAAATGGAAATCATTGTTTCAGAAAATATTTTTTTAACAGAACCCTTAATATTACAGCCTAATGTAAGTTTAAGAGGGAAAAGTAGTTGTGTAAAGATATCAGGAGAAACTAATCTTATTGGATTAACAAAAAATAACTCAATTAAAGACATAACATTAAAAACTAATAAAGATAAAGATTCAATTTTCTTTAATTCAAAGGGAACAGAAGGCATATTCAGCTTAAAAAATATTAATGTTTATGGTGCAGTATCTCTAATTACAAATAATGCTAAAAATGATATTGAAGTTAATGTAGAAGATATAAATATAGTAGAAGCTGATGTTACTCATAAAAAAGAGGGTCCTAAAGGCTATGGGGTAACAGTTATACAAGGAGCACTTACAATATGGAACCAGACGCCAAATATTCGATTTAACACAGAAATCAAGAATGTTTCAATCGGTCAAGAAAGTAATCCGGTCAATGGTAGTGGTGTATTTGTCTCAGGAACAAAAGATGCAAAAATATATTCTAATTTAATTACGACAAATAATATTTACACTAACGGTTTATTGCCTGAGGGAACATTTGACCGCATTTCAGGCGGTGTTTTCACAGTATTAAATGCATATGTTGATCTTGTTGAAAATAAAGGTATAACAAAAACTTACGGATTCAATGATATGGTTTTAGATAATTGGGGATACGTTAAAGAGTGGATTGTTCGAGATGAAGTTTTATCTGAAGGTACTAGCGCAATAGGTTTTGTAAACTTTGGAAATATAGAAAAATTAGATATACAAGCTCCAATCAAGACTACAGGTACAGGTGCTAGAGGCATTAATAACTACGATGGAACTATCAAAAACCTAGAATTAAACTATATTGAAACAAGAGGCGACGGGGCAATAGGAATCCAAATAAGTAAACCTATGGGTAATATTAAAGTTCATAATGATATTGTAACTTATGGAGCTACTGGAGAATCATTAGTTAAAGGTGAAATACAAAAGCTATCTGCAATCGGTATTAGCATTCTAGATGGTGCGGAAGTTCAAAGCCTAGAAGTTAAAGGAAACGTATATACTTATGGAAAAGATATACCACCTATTCAAAACGAAGGAAAGGTATTAAATGGTTTAAATATATTAGGAGAAGCTTTAAACAAAACAAGATAATAACTTAATATTTTAGAATAATAAATAAAATATGTTGTTAAAAACAAACTAATATAATTTCAAGGAGATGATAGGAATGGGTTTTTATAAAACAAACAAACAAGAAATCGCAACATTGCATCTAATTTCACAAATAATTGGGAAAGTTAAACTTGAATATGCTGCACAAGAACCACAGTGGGCGCACACTATTCTTGATATAACCTCGAGAGGGTTTTCTACAGGTTTACTTAAATATGAAGATTCTTATTTTGAAATTGAAGTGAATTTAGTTCAAAGTATAATTAGCATTAGAACTGAAGAAGATGACATTGAAATTAAGCTTAAGAATGGTAAAACAATCAGTGAATACTATAAAGAAATTATTGATTCTGCAGCTAGGGTAGGACTAAAGCTTTCTATCACTACAAGACCGCAAGAAATGGAGTGGAAAACACCTTTTGAAGATGATCATGTTCATCACTACTATAACGAAGTTGCTGCTAAAGAAATTCTAAAGTGGTTCCAGTTTGCATGGGATGTACAGCAGGAATTTATTGCGCCACTTAGACAAAGAAAGGTTTATCCTGGACTTTTTTGGGGAACTTTCGACCTTTCATGCATCGTTGTTTATAATGAGTTAGAAGCTTTTCCAGATGACAGTAAAATAATTGAAAGAGCTGCGTTTGATGAGCACATGGTAGAATTCGGATTTTGGTTAGGTGATGATAATTTTGAGCATCCTACATTCTTTATACTACCTTATCCATTTGTCGAAGGTGTAGAACTTAAAATAGATGACTCATTCCCAGAAGGAAGCTATTTTAGTCCAAAGATGGCTGAATATCTTTTTGAAATTAAAGGTGGCCTTAGTAAAGCTGATCCTGCTGAAGTTATGCGCTTTATGAAAGCTTCGTTTTTAAAATCAATTAGTTATTTAAAATGGAAAGATACAGATTATTATTTTACTGAGTTGAAAATGGAAAAAAATAAAAAGTAATAAATATGATGCGTCTTGATTTTATTTTAAGGCGCATTTTTATATTCAAATTTTATATAAATAGTAAAGAGTATTGATCATTTTTTCATGAGCTTAGATTTGCTTATTCATCTCTAGTAATTAGGGATTCCTATTCCTTATGCATCTGTATTTATTTTTGCAATTTATACTTTTTAAATTAGGATATCTTCTGAGTTTCTCTCAATAGGAATTGAATACAACTAACTTGTATAAAATACATGAATTAATAAGTCTTTTTTAATATATTTTTAAATTTATCATATTTTATAAGAAAACAATTTAAAACAGTGCTATTATTATCTTATAAACTCATAATAGAGTAGCCTTTTAATACAAACTGACTTTCAAAAAATATAATACATATCAACTAGACCCAGTAATAGTATTAAGTTAAATTATATTTAGGAGTAAAATCAAAGTTGTATTTTAAAATAAATAGCTCGAAAATTTAAATTAATTTTACTAACAAAAGCAAGATAATATATATAAGGGGTAAAAATATGAAAAGAATAGCTCTATT
>JAAZDF010000077.1 GCA_012512905.1 Clostridium sp. | reverse complement strand
TTAACTTTTGCTATATTCATTGGATACATTACTGCATTATTTACCATATAATCCCTATAATCTGTAAGGTCAGACTCTACTAAATCCCCTTTGTCTTCTTTAGATTCTACAGCTATAAACATATCAACGTTTACGCTAATCATAGGTGACTCAGCTATATAATCCTTAACATTATTCATATCAATTCCCATTACATCTTCGAGTACTTCTTTTTCAATTTCTGTATCTGGAATATAGGCCTCTCCAAATTCTTTTTTTATTTTAGCATGGATTTCTTTTATATCCACATCTGTATTGCCACTATCCACATTTTCATTATTTCCTTTAGTGCCGCATCCTCCTAAAAGCATAGTTAGCATAGTAGCAAAAATAAATATCCCAATAGTTTTTTTCACTGACAAAATCTCCCTTTAAATTTATTGTTTTTTCTCGTTTTATACTTTTAATATAATAAATTAATCCTATTGTATTTTTAATTGGTGTTAGATACTCTTATTATATACATATTCAGAAATAAAAATAACCTGAAACCCATATTCTAAAACCAGGATTTCAGGTTATTGTATTTTAACTTATATTATTTAATTTCTTCCGCTGCTGATTTTCCTGCTTGTCTTCCAAATGTTAAGATGCTAATTATTGCAGTTCCACTTCCAGTATACTCTTTGTAAAGTATTTGTCCTGAAGCTACTTCTCCAGCTGCATAAAGTCCAGGTATAACATCACCTTTAGTGTCAATAACTTTACCATCTATATCTATCTTAAGACCACCGTGAGTTCCACTATTACTCATAGTCATATGAGCTGCGTAGAATTTACCTTCTTCTACAGCATTCATAAAGTCTGCGCTTTTACCAAAATCAGTGTCTTCTCCAGCTTTACTCATTTCATTGTATTTATCTAATGTAGATTTTAGTTTTACTGGATCTGCTTCCATTTTTTCTGCAAGCTCTTCAATTGAATCAGCTTCTACAGCTGTACCAGCTTCAAGTGCTCCGGCAACTCTATCATTAAAAGTATTCTCATCAAAAACGTACCAGCAATTATCTATATCTAGGTCCATCATAATTCTAGTTCTAGTAAAATGGAATTTTGATTCATCCATAAATCTTTCTCCACTAGGATCTACAAAAAGCCCTTTTGCTTCCTCACCATAACCATAATATGTAGGATTATTTAAAGCCAAATTTATACCAGCATCATTCATAATAAGTTCCGCACCGACTTCTTTACCCATAAGAATACCATCACCAGTGTTACCATCACCTACGTTTGTTGTAATGTTTCCAGCACTTGGGAAATATTCTTTCACCATATCTTCATTTCTAGTAAATCCACCTGTTGCAAGGATTACAGCTTTTGCATTAATTGTTATCTCGTCTCCGTCAGCATTTTCTGCCATAACCCCTACTACCTTACCATCTTTTTCTATTAAAGAAGTTGCTGGTGTTTCATATAAAATTTCTCCACCCTCTTCTTTTATTTTAGCTTCTAATGGCTGCGTAAATCCAGCACCTGAATCATTAGCTGTCCAATGACCCCTATCTGGTTTTATAGATGAATGTAAGGCTTCTACATCTGGCTCAAATTCTACTCCATTTTCCTCTAACCAATTTAAGTTTTCTGCTGATTTATTTGCAATTAAATCAATAAAGTCTTTATCTACTTTATTTTCTCCAACTTCCATTAGATATTCAGAAAACTGCTCTGCAGTATCCTCAATTCCTTTTTCTTTTTGCCATTTAGTATTAGCTCCTAATATTTTTCCACCTGATCTTATTGTACTTCCACCTGCTGCTGGCATTTTTTCAAGTAAAATTACATTAGCTCCGTTATTAATTGCTTCTAAAGTTGCTGCAAGTCCTGCTATTCCAGCTCCTACAACTACTAAATCAACATCTTTAGTTATCTTCTCGCCATCTTTGTCATCCGATTTTTTAGCTTTTAAAGCATCAATATCTGCCCCAGCCTCTTTTAAAGCTTCTTCGACAGCAAGTAATATTGCCTCACTTGTTACAGTAGCACCTGCTACAGTATCTACTGCCAAAGTTTGATCTGCTACTATTTTAGCAGGTATATTTTCTATAGCTGGATCTGCAATTCCTTCTGTTTCTTCATTTTCTAATACTTTTACAGAAAGTATTTTTTCTGCATCAACCTCTACTTCTACTTTTACTTTACCATTATGTCCATCTGCTTCTCCTGTATAAGTTCCCGCTGTATAAAGACCTTCTGCGCCTGTTTCTGGTGAATCTTTACTTCCACAACCTGCAAACATAGATAGTGCTAATATAGCAACAACCATAAAACTTAAAGTTTTTTTCATTCATTTCCTCCTAAAATTTGAACAATTAACCGTCTATAAAAAAGAATCAACTCGTTATATTTTTTATCAAAAAGCGAAGATTTCACTTCGTTTTTATTTTAACTTATGGATATAATATTGTCAATACGCTTAAATATTTATTTCTCCAATAAAATAAATATATATACTTACCTTTATAGTACACTATCTATCTATTTTCACTACCGTTTCATATATATTTTTATTCCCTTTTATAATATCATTTAATATGTATGCTCCAGCAGCAGAATAGCAAGTGCCATTACCCTCATATCCTAATAAATAATAAATATTAGAATTGTTAGGATCCCTTCCTATAAAAGGAAGTCCGTCTTTTGAACCAAAAAAGAGAGCAGCCCACTCGAACTCTATTTCTATGTTCAGATTTGGAAACAACTTTTTAATTTGCCTTGCTATTTCTTTTGTTTTACTTTTTATTTTGTCATTATTATAATCCGAGCTATTTAGTTTTTCATCTAGACCTCCTGCAATAATTCTATTATCTTTAGTTGATCTAAAATATAAATAAGGCATCTTAGTTTCCCAAATCATTGCATTATTTTTCCAAAGTTCTTTTTTTACTGGTTTAGAGCAAAAAGCATATGTTATATATCTATTGCATTTATTTTCTATGACAGGATAAACTTTGGCATATCCTGTTGCTAAGATAAGATTTTTAAATTTAATTTCTTTTCCTTCTTTGGTAACAGCTTTATTATCACTAAAGTCATCTAAATTTATTTCAGTATTCTCGTAGTATTTAACGCCCTGACGCAAATTCATTTTAGTTAGTGCTTGTATTAATTTAAATGGATTCACCTCAGCATCGTTAAATGTTCTTAGAGCAGCTACTTTATCAATCTTATATTCACTTTTAAGCTTTTGATTATCTAAAAACTCTACAGGAAAATTGTATCTTTTTAAAATTTCATAGTCTTTGAGAAGAAGATTTTCATCCTCTTTTTTAGAAGCATAATTTATACTTTCTCTTTTTATATAGTCAGTCTCATCTTCTAGTTTATCTACTATTCCTGTGAGTTTACCCATAGCTTCAAGGCACATCTTATAAAATAAAACAGCTTTATCTTCTCCTATATCATCAGAAAATTCACTTATTCTTTTATCACTACTATATTGCAAAAGACCTGTATTTGCAGAGCTGCTCCCTCTGCCAATTTTCCCCTTATCCATTACAGTTACATTAAAACCATTAGAAGATAATACATAGGCACATAGTGATCCTGACATCCCACCACCTACAATAAGCACATCTGAGCTAATATTTTCATTTAGTTTTTCAAAATTAAATTCAGTTTTCATTGTTTTATTCCAGTACAATTCACCTTTATACAAGTCCATAACTATACTCCTCACAAAATATATTTAGTTTTATTATATCATTGCAAAAAAGAAATATAGTAACATTTAACTCACTAAAATCTAAATATACTGGATTATAAAAGCGAACCTTATAACACTTTTTAGTGGTTTTAAGCTTCGCTGCAAACTTCTTTAATATAACGCTCTATATATTATTTAAAAACTTTTTCTTTTAATATCTAAACAAACAACAAACTATTTATAACTAATAAAGTCAATTGTTCATTTTAAAGCTTTTGTATATATATTTTTATTTAACTTTATACTCTATATATAATTACATCCTTTTTTATCTCTAATTCTGAAAATTTGTATTCATTTTTTATATACTCTAATGCTTTTCTGTGATAAAAAAATACATGTGTAGGATCACTTTTATAATTCCAAGAATCAAAGTCAGTGGTTTCATCATAAATTTCCGTCTTAAGATATAATGCACCTGAAGGATTTAACATAGACTTTAATCTTCTAAATTCAAATTTAGGATCGTGAAAATGCTCCATAACTTCGCAGCATACTATATAATCATATTTTTCATTTAATTTTTCTTTATCATTTGCAAAAAAAGGATCATATATATCTATAGAGTAGTCATTATCTCTTAAAAGCTTTGTTATAACAGGTCCAGTTCCTGAACCAAAATCGAGCCCCTTATCTTTTTTACCATAGTCCTTTAATACTTCTCTAACTATTGGATAGACAAAAGCCTGATAGCGCTCATCATAAACATCATTGTTGTGCTCTTCATATCTTTCTTTTTCTTCTTTAGAGTTTAAATAATATTTCTCTTCCATCATAATAGAGCTACATTTTATGCACCTTTTGTATTGTTTATCTCTATAAATATTAAAGTCTTCTGTTTTTCCACTACATAGTATACATTTCATTATTTACCTCCACCTAACTAACCAAATCAAAAAAACATATCTTTTTATAAATTTATTAAAACTAAAGCTACTAAAGTAAGCCCTATAGCGACTTTATTCTTAAAGGAAATTTCTTCTTTAAAAATAAAATATCCTCCAAGAGTTATCAGTATTATACTTCCTGCACTAAAAAGAGGAAAGGCTACAGAAGTATTTAGTGTGTCTAAAGATAAAATGAGAAAATAAGAGGAAAATAAATTTGGTATCCCAACTAAAAAACCAATTATAATATCCTTCTTTTTTAGTTTTACCTTCTTTCTTTTTGCATATATAAAACTTATCAAGAAAGCTACAAAGAAGATAAAAAATAAGAATACAGATTTAAACTCATTTAATGCGTATTTCTGATAAATTTTATTTGAAAATTCAGCCAATCCACCAAATAAAAAAAGAAAAATAATAGCAGGTTCAACGCTAAGCTTTTCTAATCCTTTAAAGGACATATTAACTATAATAATAGAAAGCAAAGAAAGAAAAATTCCAATCCACTGAATTGATGTTGGATATTCTTTCCATATAATAATAGAAAATATCATAGGAATTAAAATGCCAAGCTTTGCGAAAGTTCCAGAGATTCCAACTCCATTCTCTTTAACACTTTTTTGATAATAAATAAATGATAGAAAAAAGAAACCTCCAAAAATAGTTCCTACTATAATGGCCCAGATAATACTAGAGTAAGAAGAAAATAAACCTCTTTCCTCTAAAACCACTTTTTGAAATTCCACTATAAATGACTCTTCCTTACTAACACCAAAAAGTGTCTTATTGTATAAGATCATAAAAAGGCTAGTCAAAAAAGCCATAAAATAATTGGAACTTGTTATAACATATCTGTTTCCATTAGAATTTTCTGTGTACTTAAAAATAAGTGCAATAGTTGCACTACAAATAATAGCTAAAATTAAATAAATCATTTAAACCTCTTTCTGTAAATAATATTTTAAAATCCTATTTATTAATATATTTTTATACTTTTCACTTAATAAAAATACTTGATAAAATTTCATATTAAGTATTTTAAAAAGCCTAGTTTTAACTAGGCTTTTTGTCTATAAAGTAAATCTAACAACAAGATTTGGGTCAAGCACCCTAAATGTAAATGATTCTGTTGCGAAAAACCTTACTTTTTCAGCTGTATGGTTTTGATATCCAATGCTGTAATCTTTTCCTATTGTAAACTCTAAATCTTCATGATTGTAAGGTAAAAGATAAGCACCCTCTATTACTTGACTTAAAAGTATCTTTCCTTCTATTAAGCTTTCAAGCCTTTTACTTAATGGATATCCACTTTCTTCGGATAATATCTTTTTATAAGTATCTTCTCCAACAACAAGTGTGTAAGATCCTCCTATAAAATTATCTCTAAGTTTTATAACTCCACTTAAAACTGAATCCATTATCTCTTTTGTGGTATTTCCAAATGGAATTGGCTCTTCTCCATAATCTTTAAGGCCTTTTATGCCAGCTTTTTTTAGTCCGTTAAATACTGCTTCGTCTTCAAGTAAAGCTAGCTCTCTAAGGGCTTCTTCCATTGGTCCTAGATCAACATCAGCTGCTCCTCTTTCCACATTATCAAGTTCCCATCTATCCATTTCAAACTCAATTCTTGTTTCTGTTAATGGAATCAAGTTATAGTTTGCGTAGCATGCGTTTCCTTCTTCAATTGTTTTCCCTAGTCTTCCTTCAGATATTGCATTAAATTCTAATCCTTTTGGACCATTCACTTTAACTACTTTTCTAGCAGAAAGATATGTTCTTAATACTTCATTTGCTCTTTCATCTATTTCTTTCCAGGCATCATTTGAAATTGGTGCTAATTCGCGATATAGCATTTTTCCTCCTATTTTAGATCTCCTATATTAAGTCCCTTATCTTCAGATTTAGATTCTCCCTCAACTTCATCTTCAAGTTCTGTAATAGATCCCTCGGTGAATAGATATGTTCTCATTTCTTTATCCCACTGAGTTCCCATATTTCTTCTAAGCCACTCTAAAGTCATAACGGCATGTTCAATCTCTTCGTCACGATTATGTGCAAGAATTGCTTTTAAGCTTTCATCTTCTGATGCAGCAATTCTTTGATTATACCAATCAATAGCTTCAATTTCTTCTTTTAAACTTACTAAAGCTCTTGTATAATCTTGATGTTTCTTGTCAATTTTTTCAATAGGTTCATGATATTGATTACCCATTAACTCATCTCCTTGTTATTTTTCTTAATTATATCACTTTATAATATACAATTTAGGTGTAAGTTATTATAAAATTGTTAAGAATATTAATTTATGTTAATTTACTAATAATATATTTTTTTACCTAATAATTAAAAGTTATGCAAAATTAGCTTGGTTTTTTCCTTTAATTTTAGACATATAAAGTGCCTTATCAGCCAATTTAAATAAATCGGCATATAAGTCGTCCTTAGTTGGAACTATATATGCAGCACCAACACTTACAGTTAAGTACCTTGAAACTTCTGATTTTTCATTAAATATTTTAAGTTCTTCTATTTCTTTTACAACGTTCGCTACTGAATCCATCATTTTATTTTTATCGATATCATATAATAAAACTACAAATTCTTCTCCACCATATCTAGATACAATATTTGTTAGATGAGAAAAGGATTTTTTAATAGTTGTAGCTACTTTTACTAATGCCTTATCTCCTGACATGTGACCATATGTGTCATTATATTCTTTAAAATTATCAATATCTATAAATACTAAAGAGATAGGCTTTTTATTTTTACAGCACTTATCCCATTTCTCAGTCAT
This sequence comes from Clostridium sp., assembly GCA_012512905.1. GTDB lineage: Bacteria > Bacillota > Clostridia > Clostridiales > Clostridiaceae > JAAZDF01. The sequence goes on along the minus strand of JAAZDF010000077.1, from coordinate 11,863 downwards.
TAAATTTTCATACTTACGTCTATTCCATAAGCCTGTCAAAGGATCATTAAAAGAAAGGAAATTAAGTTCTTTATTTTTTTCTTCAAGAGCAATATTCTGCTCATTTATTTTTTCTGTAGACTTTTCAAGGGCTTTAGTTCTTTCCTTAACTATATTATCAAGATTTCTATTTATTTCCTGAAGTTTCTTTATCATAAGCTCTTCATTTTTGAAAGTTTCAGCAGAATTCTTAGCTAGAAGAAGAGAATTACTAATAGCAAAAGCAAATTGCCCATAAGGGGTAAGTTCTCCTCTACCAAAAATCGTACTTATTATTTTTGGACCATAATTGTAATCATTTACCCAAATATTAAGAAACACAATATCATTGAAAACAGTAAAAAGTAACACTAGAACACCAAAGGATATATATTCACTGTTCTTTTCTTTGTTGCGGTGGATTTCTAAAAGTTTAAATGTCATCTATACAAGAAGTATTAGTGACCAAATTTGATATATGATATTTAAACTCGTAAAGAGTCTTGGCCTTGTAATAACAACTAGTAGAGCAAATAATCCACCTATAATTTTGGATGTTTTTATAACTATTTTTTTCAAATATCCTGGGAAAATTGATTCTATAAGCATTAAAAATAATGGTACACCTAAATAAAATGTTAAAGCTTGTATTTTAGCTGCAAGTTCAAAGCTAAAGCCTGGAAACCAAAATGCAAACATGGTTTCTCTGACTAATAAATTTCTAAGTGCTAATAATAACGATAAAGCCCCAAAATATAAAAAAGATTTGTTTTGTCTTCTAAAAACAAAAAAACTTAAATTGTAAATACTAATAGTGAATAAACCTGCAAATAAAAATATATCTCTACCTATCGATATATATCTCTGCCTTAAGATTTTCTTTTCATTTCCAAGGCTTATGCTCTCAAGTATACCTCCATTTCTTTGATGAAAATTAGAAACTTGAATTACAATTTCATTTTCACCTTTTTGACCCTCAAAAAAATCAACTTGAGGTTGATACTGAGCTTTCATTTCTTTTTTATTTTCAGCCACTATTCCTGCAGAGGATTTTTCTTCTCCATTAATCCATATTCTATAGGCAGACCTAATTCTTGGAATTTTAACTCCTAGTTTTTGATCCTCATTTACTATAAATCTAAGTCTATAGGTTCCAAATCCATCACCTGAGTATGCTTCTTTATTTTCTGAAAACTTATTCCATGTTCCAGGAACATTTATATAATTTTTTGAGAGTTCTAAATGAATTTCATCTGGTTCTAAAAGTTCTTTCCAGTAAAATTCCCATTTAGTGTTCAACTGAACTATATCCTTCTCAAAGTTTATTTCTCTAAGATCAATACTCCCTTTTTCTATTTCAAAGTCTCTTGTTGGTATTCTATTTGAACAAGCAGATGATATAAATAGTATAATTAATAGAAAAATAAATGCTAGTTTTTTCTTTTTAAACATTAAAATCACACCTTTATAACAAATCTATCTAATTTGCGATTTATGTCGTTTAAGTACCCTTTTATCAGTAAATATATTAACTTATCTTTACATAGAGTAACTTATCTTGAAAGTAATTTTCATTGCATTTATTATATCAGATAATAACATCAAGTAACTATAAGTTATATTTCTATATAAGCTAAATAATATTACTTTTTTATAATATTAATATAGAATTATCTTATGTTATAATTTAATAACAATAAGAACGAATTATTATTAACATTAAAATTTATTTGAAAAAGGTAGGTTTACTATGAAAATTAAGGTGATTATTAATGATAAAATGCAAAAAGGATCTTATTTTCTTACAGAAAAAATGGGAGAGAATTTTCATGAAGATTTTAAGCCTCAGCTAACTCCAAAAGAGTTATTAGAGCTCGGAGTATTTGGAGGGAAATACATGACAGATTGTAAAGACGAATTTCCAGATGACTGGTTTACAGAGGCTAAGCTTTCTCCAAAGAAAAAAGACATTAACCTTAACTATTACAAAGTAGATGCATCTCTTCCATTAAAAGACTGGGAAGAAAAAGGCTGGATAAATCCGGTGGATCCAAGAGGGTGGTTCCAGTGGTATTGTCGCTATTATTATGGAAGAAGAATACCTGATGAAGACCTTCGCCAAATAAAAAGATGGAAAGGTATGACCCGCCACATAGGAGCAATTAAGAAAAACTGTAAGAAAATGGATCAAAGCTGTAGAATTAAACAAAGGCAGGCTCTTCTTCACTGGGCATATGATAGTAGAATAATTTAATCTTAATCATATGTAAAGCCTTTTTAGCATCAATTAGATCACCTGTCATAATTAACTCTAATGTTCTTTTTCTTCCAAGACTTCTAAGTAAGGGAACTGCTGGCCCCATACAAAACAAACCTATATTAATAGCTGTTTCTCCAAATCTCGCAGTGTCACTTGATATAGCTAAGTCAGAAGCCGCAACAAGGCATATTCCATTTGCTACAGCAATATTCTGAACTGATGCAATTACTGGTTTTTTCTTATCTGCTATGGTTAGGTTCATTTCTTCTATGAGATCAAATTAACCTAAATTATTCTCAATGATCCTCCCCTACTGAGTGCAGTAGCGCACAGAAGGGGTACTTTTTTTAAGATGGATAGATTTATCCCCAATATAGTTTACATCAATTCCTGTACAGAAGTTTTTACCTTTTGCGTTTATAACTATGACATTGACCTTTTCATTCTATCAAAGTCTCTCGAGACATCGTTAAGCTCTGTCGCCATTTATATATTAAAAGTATTATTAAATTCTGGTCGGTTTAGTGTTATTGTACAACCCTATTTTTAATTGATCTTATAACAGTTTTATATTCCATATAATTATTCTCCTATATATTGAAAATCTAAGCTATTTTTTCATTTATCTCTAAATTTTTTCTGTATATCTCAATTAGCTCTTTTTCAGTAACATCTTTACTTTCTTTATCTAGTACAATTTCTCCCTTATCAAGCATTATTATTCTGTCAGAGTATTTTACAGCATCTTTCATATTATGTGAAATCATTATTGTTGTTATTGAATGTTTCTCAATAAGTTCTTTTGTTTTTTTCATCACCACTCTAGAAGTTTTAGGATCCAAAGCAGCTGTATGCTCATCAAGTAAAAGTAGTCCTGGATGTTTCATAGTTGCCATTACAAGTGACAGTGACTGCCTTTGACCACCAGACAAGAATTTTACTTGAGTATTTAGTTTATCTTCAAGTCCAAGGTCTAAAGTCTTAAGTAAATTTATATATGAAGCTATTTTTTTTCTTTTAATAAGTTTTTTAAGTGTAAATTTTTCTCCTTTTTTATTCGCAAGAGACATATTCTCAAGTATTGTAAGTGAAGGAGACACTCCCATAGAAGGATCTTGATAAACTCTTCCAATATGGTTAGATCTTTGTTCTTCTTTTAAAACAGTGAGATTTTCTTTTCCTAAGGTTATTTCTCCACTGTCAACATCTATGCTACCAGAGATCATGTTAAGAAGAGTGCTCTTACCACAACCATTTGGTCCTATAATCGCAGTGCATTTATTTTCCTCTATTTCTAAATTAAAACCTTCAAAAAGATTAACTTGATTTTCTGTTCCTATATTAAAACTCTTTGACATATTAGTTATTTTTAACATGACCTTCCCATCCTTTCTTTGTTTTAATTTCTGACATATCACCAGAAAAATTATTATATGCAATAAACACTATTACAATTATTGCACTTATAGCTCTAAGATCTGTTGCTGCAAGCCCAAGCTCTATAGCGGCGCCTCCTATTATTTTGTAGGATACTGCTCCAAGAATTGCTCTTGTTGTATTTTTTATTTTATTTGAATTTCTTCTTATAGTATCTCCAATTATGATTGATGCAAGAGCAACTACTATAATAGAGCTTCCCATTGTTATATCTGCGAAACCTTGCATCTGAGCCATTAATGCCCCACTCATTCCAACAAGTCCGTTTGCAAGCATTAGTCCTAATACTTTATATTTATTACTATTTGCTCCTAGAGATTTAACAAGTGTTTCATTATCACCTGTTGCTATTAATAAATATCCTGTTTCTGTTTTTAAAAATTGATCTAATGTTATTTTAATAATAAATACTATTAATAGTAAAACAACTATTTTAGGCCCCATATCAAAAATTGAATCATAACTAAAAAGTGGTACATTGGCTTTACCAATTATTCTAAGATTTACAGAGTAAAGTATAGTCATGGTTAAAATTCCTGAAAGAAGAGGCTTAATTTTTAGTTTTATATAAAGAGTTGCTGTTAATAAACCTGCTAAGGTTCCAAATAAAAATGCAATTAAAGTGCTTGTTATAGGGTCAAGCCCCATAGATATAAACTTCGCAAATACAAAGGCTCCCATTGGGAAAGTCCCTTCCACAGAAAGATCTGCAATATCCAAGACTTTATATGTTAAAAATACTCCCATCGCCAAAACTGCGAATATAAGTCCTTGCTCTATCGAATTTAAAATAAGTATGTTCATATCTCAAGCTCCTTTAATTTTTAATTTACCCTTTTTTCAGCATTTTTAAATATGGCTAGGTTCTCATTTAGCCCTAGTGCTTTTAAAGTTTTCTCATTTACAGTTACTACAGTTTCTTTTTGAATTAATACTGGGATTTCATTTATATCTTTTTTATCTACAAGTATTTCTTTAGCCATTTTCGCTGTAAGCTTTCCAAGATCATAGTAGTTTAGTCCATTTGTTATAAGAAGTCCTCCTATAACCTGATTCTCTTCTGCTGATACTGTTATCATTTTATTATCTAGTGCTGCTTTAGCTACAAGTTCTACAGAAGAAGCAATCATATTATCACTAAGCATGTAAAGAGCATCTACCTTTTTAATTAAAGAGTTTAAAGTTTGTTGTATTTCATTTACACTACTTACTCCTGAAATTTCTACTTCTAAACCTTCACTTTTTGCTATCTCTTTAACCTCATTTATTTGAATCTCAGAGTTTGCCTCACTTGTGTTGTAAAGAATTCCTATTTTTTTAATACTAGGATCTATTTCTTTAAACATTTTAATTTGAGATTCCACAGGTGCCATATCTGAAGACCCTGTTACATTTCCTCCAACTTTATCCCAGCTATCTACTATCTCAGATTTTACAGGATCAGTTACTGCACTAAAAAGTATTGGTATCTCACTTGTTGCTTGCTTGGCATTTTGAGCTGCTTGTGTTCCAATTGTATAAATTAAATCTACTTCATCGCTTACAAACTTCTGAGCTATACTCATTGTATTAGGTATATCTCCCTGAGCATTCTTATAGTCGATTTCAGCCTCAACTCCAAGTTCCTTTAAGCCCTCTTCAAATCCTATTCTTGCACTGTCAAGTGCCGGATGATCAGCAAGTTGACTTATACCTATTTTATACTTATTTGAACCCTCTTTTTTATCAGCGCTACATCCTACAATTAAAATAATACTTAAAATTATTAGTCCTATAAGTTTAATATTTTTTATCTTTTTCATATCTTTACCCCTAACTTTATTTTTAAAAGCTTATTTTTCGGCCAAAAAAATATCTTCCATTCCTATAAACACAGATTTTTCCTATGTTTATAGGGACGAAAGATATACCGTGGTACCACCCTAATTATGACAATTGTCATCACTCATCAGACCTAACAGTCTTATCCTTTTTAACGGTAGGACTCCGTATTTGTCTACTTGAATTATCTTTAAACAAATCAGCTCAAGAGTGAATATTACATATTTTCTTATTATTGGCTTTCACCTATCCCAACTCTCTCTAAATAAGATTTAATACTTTTGTCTCTGTTATAGCTTTTTATTATATTGTTTCTTACTATACTCTTTTGCATAACAATTGTCAACATAATCACATGAAAAATATAAACTTGTTATTAATACAGCTTTTTATTGACATATTCATTTAATAGTAGTCTTGTTCTGTTTTTAAATACTAATATTGATTTTTCCCCCTTTCATTGTATTGTAACTTATATTTATTCTCACATCCTATAATAAAAGAAAAGGAGAAAAAGTATATGAGAACATCTAATAAAGTAATTTTTAAGATATTTTCTATAATAGCTGCTTTATTTATACTTGCAGGATGCGCATCAAAGTCCAGTGATAGCGCTGGAAATTATGAATTATTTACAGAAGACTCTAGTAGTAATAGTGGTAATAATGATCAAGCTTATGAAGAAGAAAAAGGTGAATCACCAGAGGAATATGCTTATGAAGGAAATAAAATTATTACCACTTACTTTACCTATATTGAAACTTTGGACTTTGAAGAATCCAATAAAGAACTTACAGATTTAATTATAAAACATGAGGCATATATTGAAGATTCAAATGTTTCAAATAGAGGCTATGAATATGGTAAAAGTTTCAAATATGGTAGTTTTTCTATAAGAATACCTAAAGAGAATATTGATAGTTTTAGATCTAGGCTAAAAGAACTAGGAAATATAACAGAAGAAAGTAGCACAAAAGAAGATGTTACAAAATATTATAGGGATACGCAGTCTCGCCTGGAGCTTGTAACCAGCAAAGAAAAACGACTTCTAGCTCTTTTAGAAAATGCAGAGATAATAGAGGATATAATAGCTATAGAGTCAGAGCTGACAAATACTATTTATGAAAAGGAAATACTTCAAGGAGATTTGAAATCTATGGACGATAAAATAGATTACTCTACTGTGAATCTAGAACTTATTGAAGTTAGAAATTATTCAAATGTAGATAAGGTAGATTCAACATTAGGAAAAAGAATAAATACAGCCTTTTCAGACTCACTATTCTCATTTAAAGTTGCTGTAGAAAACTTTATTATATGGTTTGTCTTTGCTCTTCCTTATATTTTAATAAGTGTCCCACTTATTGCTTTAGCTGTTGTATTGATTAAAAAGAGAAAAGATAAAACTCCCAAAATAAAATAAATTATTGGAATAAAAAAAGATAAGTAAGACCTTTAAGCTAGCTCATTACTTATCTTTTTTTTAATATATTCTTTAATAATTAAACAATTGAAGCTTCATATATGTCTTTAATAGAATTTTCAAGATAACTATTAAATTCTTCATCAGTTTGATTTACATTAAGACCTTCACTTAGGGCTCTAGAAAAACTTGCGATTAATCTAGGGTTTCTTTTAAGCTTTTCAACTGACTCTTCTCTACTATATCCTCCAGATAAAGCAACTACACGCATAACATTCGGATGATTCATTATCTTTTCAAATAAATTATCTTCTGTTGGAATTGAAAGTTTAAACATTACTATTTCATCTTTTGAAAGTTTATCTAAGTTTTTCAATATTTCTTCATTCATTATTTTTTCTGATTCTTCTTTATCACTGCTATTTATATCTACTTCAGGTTCAAGTATAGGCACTAAACCCTTTTCAATGATTTTTTTACCATATTCAAACTGTTGGTCTACAATTTTTTTAATTCCTTCAGTATTAGCTTTTTTTATAACAGAGCGCATTTTTGTTCCAAATATATTTCTATCATTAGCCTTATCTAATAATTCATCTAATCTTGTCATTGGTTTCATAAGCTGAACTCCGTCTGATTCATCTTCCATGCCTTGGTCAACTTTTAAAATAGGAACTATACCTTTATTTTCCCACAGATAATCAGCAGTCCACTGACCCTTGACTTTACTATCCATTGTTTTTTCAAATAAAATAGCAGCCAAAATATGCTTTGATGTAAATTTAGGACTTGTCATAATCCTCGTTCTCATTCTATGAACTAGATCAAACATTTCGTCTTCATTATTATACTTATCTTTCTCAATTCCATAAGCTCTAAGCGCTGTAGGTGTACTCCCACCACTCTGGTCTAATGCGGCAATAAATCCTTTGTCATTTTTCATTCTTTCGGCTTGTTTTTTATTCATTACTTTATTTCTCCTTTATTGTTTTAAAGATTGTAAATTACTCTTTAAATAAAAGGCGCAAAATCTATTTGCGCCTTCACTTTTAAATTTACTAATAAAACTAGCTATAAAGTTTAAATTTCTTACATTTAAGTCTACTTCCGTTTTTTATTAGTATATTTATATTTGTCTTATTTTCCTACTTATAAATCAGTAGGATTATTTTTTTCTGTTTCTTTCATTTTATCAAACATATTACCTTCTGGTACTGGTTTTTTATTTTCTTTTTCTACTTTTGCTTCAAATTTCGCAAGCTGCCTTGCTGCAAAGTCTCTTCCACCTACACCAAATGCTACAGCAAATGCAACAGATAGTCCACCAAGAACTAGAAGAAAGGCTATATTAACTATTGTTGAAGCAAATTTTATCTGCTCTAAAGTCATAAAAACAGAAAACACAATAATTATATATTTCGCAATAGCTGCTGTATATGGACTTTTTGTATATTTATTAATAAGACTTTCTACAAAATATCCAGCTAAAAGACCAATTCCTATTATCAGAATTCCACTAATCACTAAAGGTAAGTATCCAATAATGCCATATCCTATAGCATTAAGTACATCAAGTTTTAATATACCTAAAGATTCTACGGTAATAAACAGTATAATTAAAACCTTAACTATAGTTGCTATTATTTTAGAAATATCAATTGTTAGTGCATCTTTTTTAACACTATCATTCATAAATCCAAAAACTCTGTTAATTCCCATTCTTGAAAGTAACTCTTCAAGTAATTTCGAAACAAAACTTGCAATGTAATATCCAGCAACAACTAAAACAATAGCTACAAGAACATTTGGAATCATTTCCATTACTTTGTTAAGTACTATTACTATCGGCTCTGTTAAAGTTCTAATATTTAAAGTTTCAAGAGCCAGTGTTACAACAGGTATTAAAACTAAACCAAATACTACTTTAGATAAAACATCTGCAAGAGTATTCTTTTTTGACTGATCTATTGTTCCACTACCTGCCTTAGTTGTAATCTTATTATACCACTTGTCAATATTTACAGTTTGTAAAAACATATAAGTTAAATCTCTTATAATTTTAGCTATAAAGTATCCTATAAATCCAATTATAGCTGCTCCAATCAGTCTTGGAATAAAAGCAAGTAAATTATTCATCATATTAGATATTGGCGCTGAAACTGAGTCCATTGCAAGAGCATCTAATATGCTTGGTAGAAATAGTAAAAACACTAAAAAGTAAGCTACTTGAGCTAAGTTTTTCACTTTTTCCTTACCATATTCCGGGTCGCTAGGTCTTTTTCCTCTAGCTAATTTTTCATCAACATTCATTTTAAGTAATGCTTTTTGTACAAGTTTTTTAATAGCTACAGCAACTAACCAAGCAATTAAAAATAAAACTAAAGCCTTAACTATGCTTGGTAAAAACATAATCATACTAGTCCACATATCGGTAAAAGCATTTGTAAATTGATTCATTCAAATTCCTCCTAATTAATATTAAAATTTAAATAACAACATTTATTAATTGGTTTATAAAATAATCATACTATACAATTAAGAAATCACTATTAAGTAACTATTAACTATTTATTATAGTAACTTTTTAATATATGATATAATTCTTATTAAACTTAGGTGCTTAATTTTTAGTGAATTTTGGAGGTAAACATGAAGAAATATTTTAAATTTCTACTTTCTGTATTGATTTTAGTTTTACTTGTAATACCTGTTTTTGCTGAGGAAAAAGATAATTTAACTATTCTTTTTACCCATGATATGCATGATAATTTGGAATCTTTTAATATGATGAAAGATGATAAGCTAGAATCTAGAGGAGGATTTGCAAGGCTTTCATCTGCTATAAAAGAAGAAAGGGATAAAGATCCTGATTTACTATTAGTTGATGCTGGAGATTATTCCATGGGAACTCTTTATCAAACAATATTTGAAACTCATTCTCCAACTTTAAGGCTTATGGGGAAAATGGGATACGATGCAACTACTCTTGGAAATCATGAATTTGATTTTAGGCCTGAAGGACTTTCAAATAGTCTTTTAACAGCATTTAGAAGTGGCGATACCCTGCCTTCTATAGTTGCAACAAACACTAAATTTCCTAAAGCTGATTTAAATGATTCACTAAAAGCTCTAAAAAATACATTTGATGAAGTAGATGTTAAAGATTATCTAGTAATCAATAAAAAAGGCGTCAAAATAGGAATTATTGGTCTTATGGGCGAAGAAGCTGATTCAAACGCTCCTATGGCCGAGGTAAAGTTTACAGATATTGTAGAAGAATCTAAAAAATTTGTAGACATTCTTAAAAATAAAGAAAAGGTAGACTTAATAATTGCCTTATCTCACACTGGTACTGATGGAAAAGAAGGGAAATCTGAAGATGAAATTTTAGCAAAAAAAGTACCAGAAATAGATATCATAATATCGGGCCACAGTCACACTGTACTTCCTGAGCCTATAATTATTGGAAATACTATTATAGCTTCTTCTGGAAGATATACTGAGAATCTTGGGACAATGAAAATAAAAAAAGATAAGGAGAAATGGATTTTAGAAGATTATAATGTAAAAAAAATAGATGATACTTACGATGAAGATAAGGAAATTAAAAACCTTATCGACGAATTCAAAAAAGACGTTGAAAATGAATATTTAAACAGATTTAATCTTAAATATGATGAAGTGGTAGCTCACTCAACTTTTAATTTTACTCCTTCTTTAAAACTTGCTATAAAGCAAGAAGAAGAGCCTCTTGGATTTCTTATTGGGGATGCATACAAGCACGCTATAAAAGAAGCTGAGGGCGCAGACTATAAGCATATTGATGTGGCAGTAGTCCCTTCAGGAATTATAAGAGACTCTTTTACTAAAGGAGATATAACAGTTAAAGATGTTTTTAAAGTAACTTCTCTTGGTATAGGAAAAGATAAACTCTCAGGATATCCACTGATCGATGTATATTTAACTGGAAAAGAACTAAAGACAGCAGCTGAAGTTGATGCTTCAATACAGCCTATTATGAGTGCTGCCCAGCTTTATATGCCTGGACTTAAATACAGTTTTAATCCAAACAGAATAATATTTAATAAAGTAACCGATATAAAAATTATATCTGAAAGCGGCAAGAAGGAAAACCTTGACGATGATAAACTCTATAGAGTTGTTGCAAATCTTTATAGTGCTCAAATGCTAAATATTGTTGGCGACAAATCTTTTGGAATTTTGTCAATAGTACCAAAAGATGAAAATGGAGATCCAGTAGAAGATTTTGAATCAAGAATTATCTATGATAATGGAAATGAAGTCAAAGAGTGGATTGCTCTTAATAACTATTTAAAAAGTTTCCCAAAAAAGGATGGGAAAGCTCAAATCGATGAGTCATACTCCAAAGTTCAGGGAGTTAAAATAGTTAATAAAGAAACTAGCCTAAAATCCAGACTAGAAAAACCAAATAAAATAAGTACTGCTATAGTAATTATAGTTCTAGCTGTATTTATTGGTTTAATTTTTCTAATAAGATTTTTCGTGAAAAAGTACAAGAGAAAAAATAAAAGATTTTAAATTATAACTAAAAGAGACTTCTATAAAACGTTTTATAGAAATCTCTTTTTAGTTTCAACCAGCTAGATAAACATAAATAATAAGAGATATAATATAAGTGTAATAGAAAATAATCAAACTTTTCTAACTCAACGAAAGCAATTGGTGGTATAAATGAAAAAGAAATCGGCTAAATCAAATTTAATTTTACTTTTATTAATATTTATAATAATTTTTTATTTTATTTTCCTATATATGGATATATTTAATAAGCAGTTTTTTGTATCGTCTAATATTCTCAAGTTTTTATCAATAATTTTAGTCCTATTTATATCTCTTTTAATAGGTAAAGACTCAATATCTAT
>JAAZDF010000009.1 GCA_012512905.1 Clostridium sp. | reverse complement strand
TTTATAATTTGATTTTTAAATTTTCCATTGACAAATTCTAAAATCATGTTAATATAGTTCAATAGTGAACTAATTAAGAGGTGAAAATTTTGAATGATAGAGGAAGCAAACTTCTAATGTTTAGCTGGATATTAAAAAAGGGCTATGAAAAAAGCCTTCAAGAAGTACTAATTAAATATAAATTAAGCCAAGTTCAGGGGAATATTCTTCTTTTTTTATATAATAATGAGTTGAATACCGCTAAAGATATATCAGAGTATAGATCAATTTCAAAATCCCTTGTTTCCAAATCAATTGATAATTTATATGAAAAAAAATATATCTATATAAAAGAAGATAGAGACGATAAAAGAATAAACAGACTCTATTTAACTGATAAATCTAAAAATGTTGTCAAAAGTCTACACTTAGCTCAAAGAAATTTTTTTAAACTTTTAGAAAAAGATATAGAAAAAGACGATCTTTTATTAATGGATAAGACCTTAAAGAAACTTTACAATAATATATATGAGAACTTAAAATAACAGACTAGGAGAATTACAGATGAAAAAAAACACATCAGAACTTGCAAAAGGAAATATCGGAAAGCTTTTATTTAAAATGTCGCTCCCTGCTATACTAGCTCAAGTTGTAAATCTTTTATACAATATGGTAGATAGAATGTATATAGGTAGAATACCAGGAGAAGGTGCCCTAGCCCTTACTGGAGTGGGCCTTGTCTTTCCTATAATAATACTTATAACTGCTTTTGCAGCCCTTGTTAGCATGGGTGCAGCACCAAGGGCGTCTATTATGTTAGGTAGAGGGGATAAAGAAGGTGCTGAAAAAACTCTTGGTAATTCATTCACCGCACTTATTATAGTATCTATAATTTTAACAGCAGCAATTTTATTATTTGGAAAAGATATTATAATGATATTTGGAGGAAGCGATGCAACTATAGGTTACGCGCTAGACTATATTAGTATTTACGCCCTTGGAACAATTTTCGTGCAAATGGCTCTAGGACTTAATGCTTTTATAACAGCCCAAGGATTTGCCAGAGTAAGCATGCAAACTATACTTATAGGTGCGGTGCTTAATATAATTTTGGATCCCATATTTATTTTTACATTTAATATGGGAGTAAAAGGAGCAGCCTTTGCAACTATTACTTCTCAGGGAATCTCTGCTCTTTGGGTACTTAGATTTTTACTAGGTCAGAAAACTATGATCAAAATAAAAAAGGAAAATCTAAGACTTGATAAAAATATTATTCTTCCAAGTTTACTACTTGGTTTGTCTCCTTTTATTATGCAGTTTACAGAAAGCATTCTTGCAGTTGTATTTAATACATCTCTTCAAAAGTACGGTGGCGATTTAGCGGTAGGAACAATGACGATTTTAACAAGTGTAATGCAGTTTAGCTTACTTCCACTTATAGGACTCACTCAAGGATCGCAGCCAATAATAAGTTATAACTTTGGAGCTGGAAATTTAGATAGAGTAAAAGATACCTTTAAATTACTTCTTAAAATATCTCTCCTATACTCAACAACACTTTGGCTATTTATAATGCTTAAGCCTAGTATTTTCGCAAAAATATTTACAACAGACCTAGAATTAATTAATATGGTTATACCAAGCCTTAGGATATTTATGTCTATGTCACTTTTATTTAGTATACAAATAGCATGCCAGCAGACATTTATTGCTTTAGATAATGCTAAAACATCTATTTTCTTAGCTCTTCTTAGAAAAGTAATACTTTTAATACCTTTAATTTATATATTACCTCTGTTTTTAGAAAACAAAGTTAATGCAGTTTTTATTGCAGAGCCAATAGCAGATACCTTGTCAGTAATAATTACCTCTATTGTTTCATATATAAGTTTTAAAAAACTTTTCAATGAAAAATCAAAACCTTATCATAACACCTTAAAAAAAGAAGATGAAAAAATAGTAGTTTAGGACTAAATAGTTATATAAAAATAGGACGGATATCCGTCCTATTTTTTATTAAAGCATAATTTAGTTTTTAAATATATCTTTTAAATATCCATATCCTTCTTTTTCCATATCGTCATAAGCTATAAACTTTAAAGAGCTTCCATTGATGCAGTATCTCATACCGCCTTCATCTTTAGGACCATCAGGAAATATATGCCCTAAGTGAGAATCTCCTTCTTTACTTTTCACTTCCACTCTTTTCATTCCAAAAGACCTGTCTTCCAGTTCTTTTATTAAATCCTTATCTATAGGTCTAGTAAAGCTTGGCCATCCACATCCAGCATCATATTTATCTTCTGAAGAAAATAGTGGTTCTCCTGAAACTATGTCTACATAAATACCTTTTTCTTCTAAATCATTGTATTCATGTGTATAAGGAGCGTCTGTCCCAGCATTTTGAGTAACCTCATACTGTTCTTTTGTAAGTTTCTTTCTAATTTCCTCGTCAGAAGGCTTAACAAAAGTATCTTTCTTAAAGGACTCATCCTTAGGCTCTTCTTTAATAAACGGCTCATCTCTTTCTATATCATCGTTAGCTAAGTCTAAATCAATGTGGCAGTATCCTGTTGGGTTTTTAGCTAAATAATCTTGATGATAATCTTCTGCTAAGTAAAATCTTTCTATTGGCTCTACTTCAACAGCAATTTTTTCATCATATTTAGTTTGTTCTTTTTCTATAATTTTATTTATTGTGTCTAGCTGGTTATCATCTACATAATATATACCCGTTCTATACTGGGTTCCTACATCATTTCCTTGCCTATTTACTGATATAGGATCAATTATTTTAAAGTAATATATAAGTATATTTGTGAGATCTGTTTCTTTTGGATCATATTTAACTTCTACAGTTTCAGCGTGGTTAGTATTTTTATACACTACGTCTTCATAACTTGGATTAATCGTCTCACCATTTCCATAACCAGATCTTACGCTTTTAACACCATCTATTCTATCAAAATACGCTTCTACTCCCCAGAAACATCCTCCAGCTAAATATATTACGTCTAGGTCTTTCTCTATATCTTTTCCAATAAGATTTAAATCTTCTTTTGGCATATCTTCATCTACACTCCTTTTGTTATAGTTTCTAAAAAATAAGAATGATATTAATATTACTGCTAAAATAACAATATATTTAAATTTCATACTACCATCTCCTTAAAAATATATAGGCATTTAAAGCTTATATATTGATTGTTATATTATATCATTCTTTCTTTAAAGATTTATTATGTTTTTTAATAATTTAAGATTAAGTATATTAAATTATTTTGACTATATTTTTTTCATCTTAATCTAATAATTTAAAATTCATTTTTACTGGTTCATGATCTGAATATTTAAAATCCATCTTAGAAACTTTTGTATCTTGAATTTCTATATTAGGTGAAACTATAAATCCATCTATGAAAAATTTAGCCAGTTGGTTTTCATTTCCAATATAAGGTTTTAATAAAGATCTGTTTGTCGGAGTATTTTTGTCTACTCCAAATTCCCACTTAGGAAGGTTTTCCCACTCCAGCGTTCCTGGAGTCCAATCAGTTAAAAGATTAGGATCACTAGTAAGATCTTTAATTAATGTTTGATTCCAATCACCACCGGCGATAACATAGTTTCCTTTTTCATATTCTTGTAAAATTATTTTAGATAGGAGTTTTGTTTGCTGAGTTTTACCTTCACCACTGTCGAATGCCTCCAAATGGAAATTAATAAACACTAATTCATTATCACTTTCATCAATAGGATACCTTGTTACTTGAAGAGCTCTTTTTAGATTCACAGTCCTTACAGGCCAAGAGAATGGATTAGGCAGAGATATTCGTTTAGAATCTTTTATTTTAAATCTACCCATAGTTAAAATACCTGAGTTTACCTTTCCAATTGTAGGAAATGGAAATGGTACATATTTAGCCCTATAGTTATAGGCGAAGCTTCCCTCCATTTCTTCTAATAAGAGTTTATTTATTTGATTTATATTATGAGATCTTTTCGAATCTTCATCTACTTCTTGAACAAATACAAAATCACTATTTAAATCTATAATTTTTTCTTTAATATTATTTATATTATTTTCTATCATAAATTTGTCATCAGGTCTAACTGTCTTTCCTCCATCCATAAAGAAATCTTCTGTCTCACCTAGTGCACCATATCCTATGTTAAAACTAATTATCGAATAATCTTCATTTATTTTCACAGATTCCCTAGTGCTTTTACCTATAACACTTAAATTTTCCTCATCTTTTGGATTATATTCTAATAAAGTCAATGCAGTTAACAATACTATAATAGTAGCAATTAAAAATACAAATACAGTCAATATTTTTCTTTTCATTTCATTCTCCTCTATTTATATATCTAATATATTATGATTATTTCAATTTTAAATACTAGTAATTATTTTTTATTTTACATCAGCTCAACTTGTTTCAATATTATATGATTATTAAGTTTTTTTATACAAAATTAAATTACTCTAACAAGCTTACTATGTTTGTAACTTTTTGATAAGTAAATACGAATATTTATAAAGATAATTAAAATCCTAAATTACTCATTTTAAATTATTGTCTAATATGTTCGTGATATAAATCCTAAATTATAAACTTTTGTGTTTTTTGGCGAAGCATTATATAAACTTATACTTCCAACTAGATCTTTTGATGCATCGGATTGAACTTTAAAATCTTTGTTTAAAGCAATAACCCATGAATCTTCATGGTCTTTTCTTAAAACAATAGCTAGCGTTCCATACTGCTCTATATCTTTCCATTGGAAATCAATGCTTCTATTGTTTTCTGTTATTTGAACTCCATCTGGGCTACTTTTGACTCTAACATCTTCATTTTCCCATATACCTTGAATTTCTGCTGCAACATAATAATAGGACACAGCGTCATTACGATCTCCGTATGTTCCTATAAATATATTTGGTTGTTCTCCATCGTAACTAGTTAATACTGCAATATCATTTGCTAGCCATTTTATATCATTATTATCACTAATTTCTAATTCAATTATTTCTTTGGGACGAGCTAGAATTTTATAGTAATCTCTATAATAAATCGCTTCATTATTTTTTTGATTGCTTTTAACAGAAAAAACATGTTTAAAATCAGGAGATATACTAACAATATTTTTGATATTTCTATTATCTTGAATTGATAGAACAATGTTAAAGACTACTAATAAAGTAAATAAAATAGCTGATAGAGCCTTTAATTTTTCTTTAAAAACATTTAATACTCTTAGACTTATGAAGATACAAATAAAAACAAAAATATTGATAATATAAAATAAACGATTATCTATATACTCTATTTGAAATTTTCTATGAAGAATCAGATAAATAAGTTGGATCGAAAGCAGCCCCAAAGCAATTAAAATTAATATCCATCCTAATACTAATAGTAATTTTTTTTTATTTTGTTTCATCTATATTTACCTCTCCATCGAATATCCAGTTAAATCCATTATCTTCTGATATAAATTTCCCTTTAACTTTATTACCTTTGTAATCACCGTTAGGTCCCTGATTAACAAGTACCTCTAACCCTTCTTTTACTTTTATAGGAACTTCAGCTTGAACAAAAACTTCTTCATAAATTTCTGGAATCTCAAAATTAGATTGATTCCAACTACTACCACTATCATTAGTTACGTAAAAATCTGGCTCTTCTGGGCTAATAGTTCCATAAGATAAGAACCCAGTTTTTTCATCAATAAATGCTCCAAATGCAATTAATCTGGTTGAAGGTAGCTCTGAAGTTTTTTCCCATGTTTCACCGCCATCACGCGTTAAATAAATAGCTGAATATTCCTGAGACATTGTACGACCACCAGAGATAATTACATAACCAAAGTTTCCAGTTAAAAAATCGACCTTTCTATAACGTATAACTGGAAAATCATCTACTACAACACTCTCTTCCCATGTACTTCCTTTATCATATGAATATTTAAGTAAAATTCTTTGTAGATTATCATTTGTATATTCGGTATATAAGAATGCTACCAAATCTTCATTTATTATATAACTATCCTTGATTAATTCTTTTTTATTTCCCTGATATTCACCTTGGAACAATAAATCAGTTTCAATATCTACTTTAGTCCAATTCAGTCCTTTGTTATAGGTTATATTCAATTCATTTTTTTGTAGACTATAACTAAACTTCTCATCATTTACTGGACTTAAGGCTTCTTCTTTTATCTCTACATTAGTATTTGGCTGACTATACTTTTTAAGTTCTACTGGTTTTTGGTTTATATAAATATAAGTACTAGCAATCAATACTACAACTATTATCGTTGATATAAATGCGGCTAATTTTTTCACTCACTTACTCCTTAATTTGAATCATTATTTAATATTTACTACTATTCTTAATAAATCTTTCCTTCAGATACTTTTATATCTGTAATGTTCTTAATGCATACATTTATAGCTTCATTAAGACCAACAACTATTTCTTCCTTTTCCATATAAGGAGCATCAATCTTTTCTTTAACTTGTTCTTTTATATATGGTACATGTATGAAGCCTCCCCTTATATTAGGATACTTTTTTTCAATTAAATAAAGAAGCCCATACATTAAATGATTGCATACAAAAGTGCCAGCAGTATTTGATATTTCTACCTTTATACCTTTCTTTCGAATTTCTTTAGCCATTAATTTTATTGGTAAATTAGAAAAGTATGCATTATCACCATCAAACTTTATTTTCTCATCTATAGG
>JAAZDF010000076.1 GCA_012512905.1 Clostridium sp. | reverse complement strand
TTAAAGTAAAAAAACATAAATCTAAAAAAATAAAAGATTTATACATATATAAAAATAATCGAGAAAAGGTCAGGCACCACTACAAAAAATATCTAAAATCATTAAAAAAACAACAGATTAATATAAACAGATCAGATACATCTTTAGATATTTTAAAAAAAGCTGAAAAAAATAAAATAAATGATAAATATATAAGGGATTTATATATTAAAAGTAGGTATAGTAATAAAGATATTGATTCAAAAGATATAGAAAGTATAAAAAAATATATCAATTAAGAAGCTTGTTTTATTTGCTATGTTATTTATCTTAATTAGAAAAAATACAAGTTTTTTAAGAGAATAATTCTATAAAAAATATCTAAATGAGGAACTTTTATTCTAAGAAAGCTCGGAAATAGAGGTTTTGGGGCTTCCTCCCTTAGAATTAACTAAATAATATATTTAATTAAAAACTAAGGAAAAGTGATATAATGATAATAGTCAATAAATATAAGTAGTTATATGGTTATTGGCTCTTATGGAGTCAATTATGAAAGTAACTTGATTCTTAAAACTGCTGATGTGATGATGCAAAGTTAAATATGCATTCCATATAAACTATTAATATAAATAATTTTAGTGGTTTTGTCATACCTATTTATAAAAAAATCATAAAGAGAGGATTATAAACAAACACATATATTATATTGTGACATAGTATTGAAGTGATTTATGATTAGAACCAATTGCAGGATAATATAATTTATTTAGAATTAGATTGACATTTTAACAATAAAGAACTATAATATAAATTGTTGTAATAAAGCAATTAAATCTGGTGTCTATGATTATTAGGGCTACACCCGTTCCCATACCGAACACGTAGGTTAAGCCTAGTAGTGCCAATGATACTTCAGGAGAGATTCTGTGGGAAAGTAGGTTGATGCCAGTTTAAGGACCTTTAGCTCAGTTGGTTAGAGCAACCGGCTCATAACCGGTAGGTCTGGGGTTCGAGTCCCTGAAGGTCCACCATATGGGGGTATAGCTCAGCTGGGAGAGCACCTGCCTTGCACGCAGGGGGTCAAGAGTTCGAGTCTCTTTATCTCCACCATAAAAAAACCTGAAAGATAATTATCTTTCAGGTTTTTTGCTTTTTAATACTTTAATTTCCCATAATTTGAATAAGTATTTTTCTGTTTCTAGGTCCATCAAATTCACTGAAATATATACCTTGCCAAACGCCTAAACTAAGTCTTCCTTTGTTTATTAGTATAGTTTCGCTGGAACCAGTAGAAATTGCCTTTAAATGAGAAGTTGTATTTCCTTCCATATGCTTAAATCTGGAATCTTCTGGAAATGCTGTATTAAAACCTATCTCTAAATCATGTAAAACATCAGGATCTGCGTTCTCATTTATTATTACTCCACCAGTAGTATGGGGGATAAAAACTATAACAATACCTTCTTGTATACCTGATTCTGTGAGAATTTCTCTAACATCTTCTGTAAATTCAACAAATTCTGTTTTTTTGTGTGTAGTTATATTAAGCCTTTTTTTAAATATCTTCATATGCATAACCTCCAAATATTATATATATTATACCTTATGTTTCTTATTAAATTAAATAAATTAAAAAAGTAACATGTTATAATAAATGTTATATAAGATTAAAAAGGAATATGTGTTAGAAAATGAAATATAAAATCGTACAATTTTTTAAAATGGTATCATATAATTTTAAATCTATAGACATTAAATTTTTAGAAAAGTTTTTAACTCAATCTGAAATTTATTTAATAGAAAAGTTAAAAAAATCAGAACTTCATCATAGTATATTAGTTGCTAAGGATGTAAAACAAGATTTAAATAAAAATTTTGATAATCTTTCGAATGAAAATTATCAAAACTATATAAAAGCAGCACTTTTACATGATATAGGTAAGATAGAACACCCAATTAATATTTTTGAAAAAAGCATAGCTACAATTGTTAAGAAAATTTATAAAGATAAAGAAACTCCTATAGATAAGCTGAAATTTTATAAATCTTATTTATATCATGGAGCTATAGGGAATGACATACTAAGAAAGATAAAGACTTTTAAAGACAATGAAGAGCTTTATGATGTTATTAAGCATCATCATTTATCATTAGATAAGTTTATAAAACTAAAAAACTATAATCCAGACACAATAAAATTTTTTGAAATACTAAAATTTAATGACGATAAGAATTAGAAACTTGGAGATGAGAGGTATAATATGCAAAAAAACAAACAAAATACTTTATTAAAAATACTTTTAGCGGTGGTAGCTGTTATAACTGTAATAGCTTTATCAACAAATTTAATAGTTAATATCCAGTGGTTCAGTGAAGTTGGTTATCTAAAAACATTTTTTGCCAAAACAAAATCGATAGCCATTTTAATTATTCCTATATTTATTATTTTAGCGGCGCTATCTATAATTTATTACCGATCAATTATAAAAAATTATGATAATGCGAGCTATCCCAAAAAAGATAAAAGTGAACTTAAAAAAAGAAATAAAATAGTATATGGACTTATTATAGGAATATCTTTAGTTTTAGGATATATTATATCTAAAAACTATTGGTATATTATGATGCAATTTATAAATAGTGTACCTTTTGATATAAAAGATCCTATTTTCAATAATGATGTATCATTCTATATGTTCAAACTTCCATTATTAAACTTATTAACATCTTTTATTATTACTATTATAGTGACCTTAATGGTATTAACACTAATTATATATTTGTTAATATCAGCGAAAAGCAGTTTAAACAGATCTAACTTAAATAACTTAAGCGGAATATGGAACATAATAAAAAATGGACTTGTTGATTTTGCAGGTAAGCCTCTTGCTTTTTTAACCTCTTTATTATTATTATTTTTAGGGATAAGATATTACTTATCCACATTTTCTATATTATATAATGAAAGGGGAGTAGTTTATGGACCCGGATATACAGACGCTCGGGTTAATGTCCCAATTTTAAGAGTACTTGCAGTTCTATCTTTCGTTGCTGCAGTAGTAGTAACTTTTGGGATTATAAAAAACAAGAAAAAGTTAGTAATTTATCCTGTTTTAGCAATATTAGGAGTAAGTATTCTAAGAATATTTTTAATTACAGGAATTCAAATGTTTTATGTCAATCCAAATGAGCTTGAAAAAGAAAGGATATACATAAAAAACAATATTGATATGACAAGACTTGCTTTTGATATAAGAGACGTTGAGACCATAGATTTCGAAGCAAATAAAAACATTCCAGTTGAAGACATTGATGAAAATAAAAATATAATTGATAATATAAAAATAAATTCATATGAAGAAACTTTAGATTTTATAAAAACTAATCAAGTAATAAGACATTATTATGATTTTAAAAATGTTGACGTTGATAGGTATATGATAAATGGTGAGAAAAAACAGGTGTTTTTATCAGCAAGAGAAATAAATCCCGATTTAATCAGCCCAGCTACATGGCAGAATATGCATCTGTTTTATACTCACGGATATGGGGTGACTATGTATGATGCCAGTAAAATAACTTCTCAGGGTCAACCTGAATTTTTCATGAAGGATATACCAACTGTAAATAAAACAGATATTCCTCTTGATAATCCAAGAATTTACTACGGAGAGCTTGCAAAAGACTATGCCATAGTAAATTCTAAAGTAGAAGAGTTTGATTATCCTAAAGGTGGAGAAAATGAAAGCTATAGATATACAGGAGATTCGGGAATAAAGCTTAATTTCTTTAATAAAATAATATATTCTTTGTACGAAAAAGAACCTAAAATATTAATATCACCTCTTATTACAAATGAGTCGAAGATATTATTAAATAGAAATATAATAGATAGAGTTACAAAAATAGCTCCTTTTCTTAAATATGATGTGGATCCTTATCTTGTAATAGATCAAGGAAGATTATTTTGGATGATAGATGCTTATACTGTGTCTAATATGTACCCAAATGCGACAACTTTTAATAATATAAACTATATTAGAAATTCTGTAAAAGTTACTATTGATGCATACAATGGAGATGTGAATTTTTATTTAATGGAAGATAATGATCCTATAGCTAGAAACTTTAATAAAACTTTTGGAGGATTATTAAAAGATATAGATGAAATGCCGGAAGGCTTAAAAGAACATATTAAATATCCAGAAGACTTTTTTAGATATCAAACAGAAGTTTTAGAAAAATTCCATGTTACGAATCCAGATATATTTTATAACGGTGAAGATATATGGCAGAGATCTAAAAGTATTGATAAAGTAGAAGAAAATGATGATGGAGATTTTAATATCAAAGATCCATATACTCTTTTTACATCTTTTCAGGGATACGATGATGTTGAGATGGCATTCACAGAGTACTTTACTATAAAAGGAAAAGAAAATATGGTGTCGATTGTTAGTGCAAGAATGGATGGAGAGCATTATGGTAAGCTCCTAGAATATAGGTTCCCACCACAAAAAACAGTTTCAAGTCCTCATTTATTTAAAAATAAATTAAATCAAGAAGCAAAAATTTCAAGAGAAATTTCACTACTTGATAATAAAGGATCCAATATTAAATTTGGAGATATAGTTATAACACCTATAAATGATTCCCTACTTTACGTTGTACCTTTATATTTAATAGCTGATGAAGAAAATTCTATTCCTGAAATTAAGAAAATAATTGTTTCAAATGACGATAGTATAGTAATATCAGAAACTTTAGAAGGGGCTCTAAATGAATTATTTGAAAATAAATTAGGCTTAGATAAGGATGAAACAGAATTTGATGAAAATTTAGTTAAAAGTGCAAATGAAGTATTTGAAAAAGCTATCACGGCTCAAAAAAATGGAAATTGGGCTGAATATGGTAGACAAATAGAAAATCTACAGAAAATTTTAGTGAAAATGGCAGATGATTTGGAACTAGACATAGATGAAAACATAGAACCTGATGCAGTAGAGGGTACAGAGACTGAAACTGAGGAAGGTACAGGAGACTAGGAGGGCTTTAAATGGATTATGATGTAATTATAATGGGAGGTGGTATAGTTGGCTGTGCTGCTGCCTATGAGCTTTGCAAGTATAACCTTAATGTAGCTGTTATAGAAAAGAACTTTGATGTAGCTGAAGATGTTGCACTATTAAATTCTTCTCTGATCTCAGATGGTAAAGATTTAGATAATGAAAAGATTTTTAAAAGAACTGTAGAAAGTAAAAATTATCTTGAAAATTTATCTTCTGAACTTGAGTTTTTCTATGAAAAGGTGCCTTCAATTACTGTTTATGAAAATAAAAAGGAAGCAGAAAGAATATATACTAGAGCTATAAAAAGAAAAATAGAAGGTCTTACTCTTTTAGAAGGTAATAAAGCAAATAAAATAAATCATAATATAAATAAAGACGAGTGTGCTATATTATCAGAAAATACAGCAGTAATTTCTCCCTATGACTATGCAACTTCTATGGCAGAAATAGCATATGATAATGGAGTAAGTTTTAAACTAGAAGAAGAAGTTATAGAAGTAAAAAAACAGCCTAGAAATGGTTATTATATTGTTACAGATAAAAGTAGATATTCTTCCAGAGTAGTTATAAAAACCAATTATGCTTTAAAGTCAGATCTAAAAACAAAAAGTGAACTAGATATGCCTTCAGAAGAGATGTTAATAGAGAATATGCTTATAGAAAAAGATTTTAATAAAGAAATAAAACATATTATAAAAAAACGCAGAAAAAATGGAGAAGTTATTTTACTGCTTCCGAATTCTACAAACAAATTATTAGTTTATTTGAAAACTAATGAATTCAAAGAGTTTTCTGAAATGAAAAAAGAAGTTGAATCTGTAATAGGGCCTTTTCCAGCAGAGAGAATTGACACATTAAATGAAAGTATATTTTGGAACAAGGAGATATCTATTAACTTAGTTGATAATGAACCAGATTATATAAGTATAAATGCCAAAAATTATAATTCAGATACTATACTGCCATCTCTAATAAAAGAAACTATGGACAAAGTTGGAGATATTCTAAAATTAACTGTAAATAAAGACTTTATAAATAAAAAAAGAAAATACTATAAATTTAAAGAGATTACAGATGAAGAAAGAAATGAAATAATCAACATAGATCCTAAATATGGAAATATGATATGTCTTTGTTCTAATGTAACAGAAGGAGAGATTGTAGATTCTATAAGAAGACCTCTTGGAGCAAGAACAATAGAGGGAGTAAGAAGAAGAACTGGAATAATAAATGGTAGATGTCAAGGATCGTACTGCCTTACAAAAATAACAAGTATATTAGCGAGAGAGCTTCATATAAGTCCAATGGATGTAATTAATGATAAAAAAGATTCTGAGGTTATAGCATCAAGAATAAAAGAATTTGATTCTATATAAGGAGCATTATATGGTAAAAAAATATTATACAAGTGTGGTTAGGGTAAAAGGATCTAAGAAATACAAAATGGTCCCTGTAAAAAGTAGTGAACCGATAGCTCAAGATTTATTTATAGAATGTTCTAAAGTAATATCAAGAATATACCTTGGTGTCCCAATTGAAAGTGGAGATGAGGTATGTAGTAATATTTTAAATACAGGAGTAGATATTATAACAACAAGATCTATAGAAAATTAGTTGATTTTTAAAAAGTATATAGTATAATTATGGTATTAAACCTATGATGAGAAAAGTACCAAAGTATAAATTTTTAGAGAATAAGTGTTTGGTGAAAACTTATATATTATATTTTGAGAATCCACCTCTGAGGGACTGTAAACCAGTACGGGAAAACCGTTATATATTTAAGAGTAAACTTAACTTAGTTTATTAAATTAGGGTGGCACCACGAGTCATTTCGTCCCTTTAGATGAAATGACTCTTTTTGTTTTGTAATAAATAAAAAAGGAGAAAAATATGTTAGATATTAGAAAAATTAGAGAGAATCCCGAAATGTATAGAAATGTTATGGAAAATAGAGGAGAGGGAGTAGACCCTAAAGATATTGATACAGTTATAGAGCTTGATAAAAAAAGAAGAAATTATTTAGTTGAGGTTGAAGCTCTAAAAGCAGAAAGAAATAAAGTTTCTGCAGAGATTCCAAAACTTAAAAAAGAAGGTAAAGATGTTAGCGGTATTTTAAAAGAGATGAAGTCTATAGGAGACAAGATAAAAGATTTAGACAATGATCTCAGAGAAACCAAAGAAAAAATTGATTTTATAATGCTTAGATTACCTAATGTACCAAATAAAATTGT
>JAAZDF010000075.1 GCA_012512905.1 Clostridium sp. | reverse complement strand
TATTTTTTTGTCTTTTATTACTCATTATTTTCACCTCAACAATAATATCCCAGATTGATTATAACATAAAATAAGTATAATTATCTTATTTACTAGTGCACAGCAGATTATATTTAACTTTATTATTCATTATATCTATTGAAGATAGAAAATATTAATGTTATAATGATTTGTGTTGGAAATGACTGGCAATGGGATTCCCCTATTGCATATATACCCTTTAGGTAAGTCTGAAACAATGGTTTACCGAAATATTAATTGGAGGGGGTGGAAAAGTGGCAAATATTCAATCATCAAAGAAAAGAATCAGAAAAACTATAACAAAAACAGCGCAAAATAAAATGGTTAGGTCTGCATTAAGAACAGATATCAAAAATTTTGAAACCGCTTTATCAAGTGGTGATCTAGATCAATCAAAAGTTTTATTAAATAAAGCAATTAAATCTATAGATATGGCTGAATCTAAAGGTATACTTCATGCAAATACAGCAGGAAGAAAAAAATCTAGATTAACAAAAAGACTAAATAAAGCGCTTTAAGAAAAATATAAAAGGACCCGTACTTAATAAAAGTATGGGTCCTTTTATATTTCTAACTTTATTTTTTATCTATTTGTTCTCTTATTATATCTAAAATGTTTTCTCCCTTAGCAAGACCATAATCAATTGTATTTATAGTAACTAAAGGTATATTCTCACTTTTCGAAAGTTTTTCAAGCTCATCTTTTTTATATCGTATTTGAGGTGCAAGTAATATAACATCATAATCCTTATAAACTTCTTTAAACTGTTCAACTGGTCTAGCATCTATTTCCCAGTTTTTTTCATCTTCTAATAATGCATTTTCCATCTTTCGTATTACAAGGGTTGTTGACATACCGGCACTACAAACTAATAATATTTTCATAATCATTCTCCTTTGCTAAATTAAACATCCATATTAAAATAATATGTAGTCGTTAAAAATTTTTTTGACTATCTAAAGTATTTAATTTTTAATCATAATAATAATTAGCTATATTATCATTATACCGAATAATCTTAGGGAATACTTAAATACCTAGACTTTTTTAAAAAATTAATAATCTTTTGAGCTTAAAATCGAAATTACTAGCATTTCTAAGGCGCTATTTATATCTGTTGATGTTGTTTTCATCGTTAATTCATAATCTAATAATGTCTCAAACATATTTTGAAAGGCTTTAAAAGATATTGAACTTGCTTTTTTTATCATTATATTTGCATACCAAGAACTTTTCGTCCTTAATAGTTTTTTGATTTCTTTCGTTTCTGAGCTTCCTTCTAACTCTATTTTTATCTCAAAAAGAATTCTAATTCGAGAACCAATAACTCCTAGTATCATTTGAGGACTTTCACCTCTATAAAGTAAATCATTCAATAAGTCTATTATTTCTCTTACATTTCTACCTATTCCATTTTCGGTAAAAATTAAATCTAAAAAATTCATAATATGTCTTTCATCAGAGATAGTCATAATTTCATCTATATGTTTTTTTGTGATTTCCTCTCCATCTGAATAAGCTATAAGTTTATCTAGTTCTTTTTCAAATTGAAGCATGTTACCTTTAAAAACACTTTCCATATAATAAAGAACGGGCTTACTTACAGATATACCTTTAGTTTTTAACTCTATAATCATTCTTTCTTTAATGTTTCTTTTATTTAACGCCCTAACAGAAGTAATTAAACTTAAGTTAGAGCTATTTCTTGATAGATTTTGAAGGAAATAATTTCTTTTATCTAGTTCGTTGTCATATTTATAATAAGCAAAAAGATACAAGTCTTTTCTTGGATCTTCTAAGTAGTCAATAAGCACTTTTTGATTTTCATTTTTATCATCTTTTTTTTCCATAAAATGGCAGTTTGATATTTCAACAAATGTTTTATCTGAAAACATTGAATAAGTATTTAACGCATCTTGAAGTGCATCAGACGTTATAGAATTGCCATCCAGCTTTATGTGGTTTAGTCCATTTAAATCATCTAAATACATACTTCTCATTAAATTCCTAACTGAAAGTATTATTTTTTCATCTTCTCCATATAAAAAAACAGCTGTCTTAAATCCTTTTTTAACTAACTTTTGTATTTCTAAATAGTCCATAATTATTCTACACGTATTAACCTTTCTCCAAATATTATATACCTCGCTACTACTGACTCACCAAACTTATAAGCCGGATTATCTATTTTCAGCTTTAAATTATTAAAATATATTTTTGGAATTTCATTTTTATTTTCTGATTTTGATATAGTTAAATTATTGTTCTGTAGCTTTAATTTTATTGTATCATTTAACTCTATTACATCTTTATCTTTATTTATTCTCACATCAATGATATCATAGACTCTGAGTTTTTGTGAAACTCTAATATAAGGATTTCCAGATTTACTTATTATTGCTATTTCATTAGTTAATGGAAATGATAAAAGAGTAAATAAGAGCACAACACATGCAGCTAATTTCGGTTTTTTCTTATATATAAGCACAAAAATTAATAGCAAAAAATAATAATAGTAACGCTTTAAATAAATAAGGTTTATTGTTACTGAGAATTCACCTAAAAACAAACCTAAATAATAACTAAAATCAAATACTATTTTGATAAAAGGATCTAGTATTATTTTCATTATTTTTACGTTCATAAAAATTGCAGCTAAAAAACTCATATAGGTAACTAGGATATATATAGGAACTACAAGCATACTTCCAATCAACACACTTAAAGAAAACTTACTATCTAATAAGGCTATAAAAGGAATAGTAAGGGTTAAAGCGGCTACTGTAGTTGATATATTGTCTATTATATACTTATTCATTCTATAGTTTACTAAATAATCTTCTAAAGGTTTTTTAAAAATAATAATTCCCAAAGTTGAAAAATAAGTTAGTATAAAACCAATATTAAAAAGAAGATAGGGCTTAAAAAAGCTTTGAACAAATAAAGCAAAAAAAATCCCAGTTATAATATTTGGATCTCTTTTTAAATATCTAGCTAACTTTTTATATAAAATAGTATATAAAACTCTATAGGCTGCCACTGTACCTATAAAATAAATGTAACTGAAAATCATTAAAAAATTTAATCTTTTAATTTTCATCTTGCTAAGTAGGTTTGAAATTAAGACGATATGAAACCCTGAAATAGATAATATATGCATAAGCCCTAAATTCTTCATACTAGCTTTTCTTGCTTCATATATATCACTTCCTGTTCCTAGAACAAGAGATGACATTAAAGTTCCTTTATCATATCCATACTCTTCTACTAACTTAGTTGAAATACTTTTTTTCGAACTAATAATTCTTGATTTTAAATCTCGTGTTTTTGTGTATTTTCGTAGTTTAATAGAAGCTACAATGCCTAGATCGTTTTCTTCAGGTTTTACAAATTTAAACTCACCTTTAATAATATCTCCTTCTGATAAGTTTTCCTTTGAAGCAATCTTATACTTTCTTCCTTTTGATTCTCCGGTAATAGAATAATCAGTCACTTTAACTACTCTAAACTCTGATGTTTCAACGTTCTTATAGTAACTGTTAAAAGAAATATATGAAAGCGAAAATCCTAAAATCAATACTATTAAGCCCTTCCACCTCAGTTTTATTATAATTACCAGAGAAATTAACAAGAAAACCAAAAAAAAAGCACAATAATATTTGATGTAAATCAGCAGAAAAGATATATAATATATAGCAATTAATATGACTAAAAAATGCAATCGTCTCTATCTATCCTTGAATTTAATATATCCTTTGCTTTCTTTTCTTGCCTTGAAACGTATACTTGACTTCTTTCAAGTATTTCACCAACTTCTCTTTGTGACAAATCTTCGTAATATCTGAACTGTAAAATCTTTTTTTGCTCATCAGGTATTTCATTTAATAGTTTTTCAAAATACATTTTATTATCCACTTTATCAAAGTCACTCAAAGATATGAAATCCCAGTTTTTCATTACTAAAAATTCAGTATTATCATTTAAATATTCATTAGTTGAATCTTTTTTATCATCTTTTATAGAGGATATATATTTATTTCTTCGCTTTAAAGACTCAAAAACTATTTGTGCTTCACCTTTTATTAAGTAATATGCATAGGTCATAAATTTAGTACCAAATTCTGTATCATATCTTTCTGTGGCTTTGAGTAAACCTAAACTAGCCGCTTGATAAAGATCTTCCTTATCGTTCTCGTTTAAACATACATAAAAATATCTTTTTATTATTGAATAAATAATAGGCTTATTTACCTCTAAAATTTCTTCCTTAGCTTCCAAGTCACCTAAACGCATTCTTTTGATTAAGTCTTCATTATTAAACATCTTAATTCCCTCCATATTAAATTTATTCTATATATATAAAGTATTGTTTTTATATATCCTAAATTTAATTGAAGTGAATAATTTAAACAAGCGATTTTACTCGACACAGCTGATAGTGATTATCCTTAAATTTCATTGGTAAAATGAGCTTGAATCAAATCTTTGGCCTCTGGTTAAGCTATTGTTTAAAAGTAATAATAAATGATTATTAACAATGTAAATTTCTCCTTTATTTTTCTAATTATTCAAACCTTATTAAAACCTTGTTAAACTTTTACTAATTATCTACAGAAAAAAAGCTATGAATTTTATCATAGCTTTGAAGTTTAAGTTTTTAATATCCTATATAAGAACTTGGATTTACATGGTTCCCATTTTTTCTAATTTCAAAATGAAGATGAGGCCCTGTACTGTCCCCTGTGCTTCCCACGTAACCAATCGTTTGTCCTTGAGATACAATTGCTCCTACACTTGTATTAAAACGGCTCATATGAGCATATAAGGACGAAATTCCGTTATCATGTAAAATCAAGACGGTATTACCATACCCACCCCAATAACTCGAACGTATTACTACGCCTCCTCTTGTTGCTTTAATTGGAGTTCCAGATGATGCCGGTATATCTATACCTGTATGCATTCTATAAATACCATAAATGGGATGTAACCTCATTCCATAAGGAGAGTTTATTCGTCCATTTAAAGGTCTTATATAGCCTGATGATCCCTGAGGTTTCTCATCTACTGGAGGTTTACTTTCATTTTGTGAAGGTCCACCTGAGCTTCCAGAATTTTTATCTGCAGCTGCCTTATCTGCTGCTGCTTTTTCTGCTGCCGCTTTTTCTGCTGCTGCTT
>JAAZDF010000074.1 GCA_012512905.1 Clostridium sp. | reverse complement strand
TTTCATTAGCTGTGGTATAATATTCATGTGGGAACACTCCTTATGTGTATGTATTTTTTCACTAAATTAATCATAACATAATGGAGTTGTTCTCACATTTTTTTTCCTACAGTAATTTTACACTAACTTTTATAAAGTCTCATACATACCTTGTGAAATACTGTGTGTTAAGGGAGGAAGTCTAACAACTTTCTCAGATAAACATATATCACTGTATCTTATTTAATTAGGTCTCTATAATTAGTTTTTCTTTAATATTAAATCTTAAATTTACGTATCTTGCCTTAAAATTAATACTTAATTATTTTATTTTTCAAAAAAGTTCCATTTAGATTCTCTATTACCAGGTGTAGCTGCAGTTTTACCATCAACTTCGTGAGGTTTTCCTACAAGTACAAATTCAACCGGATCATATCCTTCAGGAATTCCAAATTCGCTTCCCTTTCCTTCTGCTCCAAGCATACGTGCAGGTTGACTATAAATATGAGTTCCATATCCATCAAGCTGAGCTTGGGCGTTTAAGTATCCATATGAAATACCAATATTTGCTGCTGATGTTTCTTCGTCAGTTGGTACTGAATAAATGAACAGAACCGTACCTTTTTCAGGACGAGTCTCTGGAGTAAGAGCTAGTTCCATTTGTGTATCATAATCAGTTATAACAGTTATCCAGTAATGCTGTTGGTTTAATCCACTTGGAGCTTTAACTGCTGCCTCTAACATGTTTTCAATTTCTTCTTTTGAAGGTTGAGATGCCTTTGGAGCAAAATCTAAAACAGTATCATACATTCCAAGCACAAAATTTTTATCCTCAGATTTTGTACCTGAATCAGAAGAACAACCCGTAGCAAATGCTAAGGAAACAACTAACAATAAAGCCGATAATTTTTTCATCGTAAATTCCCCCTAAAAATATTATTATTAACTAATCTTTTAATATTTTGATAAAAAAAGACTAACATACAAAATTATAATCTAAAGTTTGTTAAATATCAAGCTATTTTAAAATTAATTAATAGCCCTAAATGATGTTTCTGATCTAAACGTTTATATTTTAAAAAATCTTTCTAAAGCTAATAAAGAAATAAATAAAATCTTTTTTCACTTGTTATATTTATCAAATGCAAAACCAAAACCATGGAAAATGTCGCCGTTTTTTCCATGGTTCTATTTTTATTATTTATATAATTTATTATACTTATAATTACTTTTTTCTTATTTTAGGTATTTTTTTACGTTTCTTTCTGATAAAGAAAAGACTTTGTATACCTATCAGTGATGCAGATGCAAATAGAATTAATGTATCAAATCTGAGCCATGAATCATTATAGTTTTCGGTAATACCTGATATAGCTCCGTGAAAAAGTATAGTGCTTAATATTCCTACAAAAGCAATGATAGATACAGATAAATCAAAAAAGTTAAAACTTACCTTCTCAGCTCTTACTAATATGTCTTCATAATAATTATAAGCTCTTATTGTATTTACTAAGATTATTAAAATTAAAACTATGTACGCTATATAATTAAATTTGTAATTCGCCATCAGTTCTTCAAGCTGCTTAATTTCACTTCCCATTTTTATTAACTCCTTATAATATTACATTTTTTTGTTTGTTTTTTAAAAAGCTTTCTATATTTTCGTTAGTTATATTTGCTCTTCTTATCATAGCTTCTTTTGTAAAAAAACCTATATGAGGTAAAACAACTGAGTTTTTTGTATCAAGCAAAGGATTATCTTTTGATAGAGGTGGTTCTATATCAAATACATCAATACCTGCTCCAGCTATAGTGCCACTTTTAAGCGCCTTTGCTAAGGCGTCATTATCTATAATAGGTCCCCTTGCTGTATTTATTATAAATGCACTTTTCTTCATTAAATTTAAATTTTCTTTATTAATTAGATGTTTTGTTTCTTTATTATAAGGAATATGTAGGGTTATTATATCACTTTCTTTAAGCAATCTATCTAATTCTACATACTCTATACCTTTTTTCTTAAGATCTTTTTTCTCACTTCTATTATATGCTATAACCTTACATCCAAAGGCAAGACCTATATTAGAAACTTTGCTTCCTATATCTCCAGTTCCTATAACTCCAAGAGTTTTGCCATGTAAATCAAAAAAATTATAACCTTCCTTAGTTTTTCCTTGTCTAGTTTTTTCATCTAGTGGAACAATATTTCTAAGAAGGGATATTATAAGACCAAATGTAAGCTCACTTACAGATTCTGTGGAGTATCCAGCAGCATTAGATACTTTGATGCCAAGCTCTTTACATGTATCTAAGTCAACATGATCTACTCCTGTAAAAGCTACTGCTATATATTTAAGATTTTTCGCCTCTTTTATTACATCAGAAGAAAGCTTACCGTTTGCTATTACTAAAATATCTGCATCTTGAACTCTCTCTTTTTTTTGCTTTTCATTTGGATTGTCCTCATAAATT
>JAAZDF010000073.1 GCA_012512905.1 Clostridium sp. | reverse complement strand
TGTATTATTAATTTACAAGCATTATATAAGTATTATATAAAGGAGGTAATTACTATTAGTGCATTTAATATTAAAACAGTACACATTAATGCAAATAATCCTTTAAGTTTAAAGTCTTTCTACGAATCATTAGGATTCGAAAGTAAAGCAGAAAACAATAAGATTTATTTATCTGTTAATAAAAAAGTTTTTTTAATTATCCATGAAACCTCTCTTGAAAAAAGAAATGAAGCTAGTCTTTATTATTTTTCAATCACTGTTCCTACCAAGAAAGATCTCTCCAAGATAACAAACCACTTAATTTCTAATAAAATTAAAATACAAGCATCTTTAAAACACAATATCGGCTACTCCGTCTTTATAAATGATCCTGAAGGCAATGGTGTTCAAATTTTTTATCAAATTCCAGAAATTACTGAATATAAAAAAACTGAAGATTTTTTACTTGATGAAATTTCTTCTTGGTCCTCATGCAGGGTATATAGAGGTCTACCAAAGGATAGTACAATATCAAATATCCATTTTCACATTCCAGAAATTGACCCCGAACTTTCATTTTACGAAGACACCTTTAATTTAAAAGCGTTTTACAAAACCGATTCTATAGCCTTCCTAACCGATTCTGAAAAATTTCCTTGCGTTTGTTTTGATACTTGGCTTAAAGTTAAACCTGATAAGAAAATTAAGGGTCACCCTGGCATTTTCATGTATGAAATCGAAGTTCCAAAGGAAATATCAAATAAAATTATCTCTGAGATGAATACGAATATCATAGAAAGCCCAAATAAAATATTAATTAAAGTTTCATGAAATATAAAAGCTCCCTCGGCTTTGTTGCTAATTAAAGCTAAGGGAGTTTTTATGTTTTTATATTAGTCTGCCTTGAAATTATAAAGTGGTTTAATCATACTTAAAACCTCTGCTGTCTCGTCTATATAGTCTAGTATATCTTCTGGCTTTTTATAGGCCATAGGGGCCTCATCAATAGTTTTTCTAGAAACAGAAGATGAATGTACATCTTTCATAGTTTTTCTAAAATCCTTAAGATTTATTTTTTTTCTAGCTTCTGTCCTACTCATAACCCTTCCGGCTCCGTGGGGAGCAGAAAAATTCCAGTTTTCATTTCCTTTTCCTCTAAGAAGAATAGATCCATCTCTCATATTTAAAGGAATAATAAATTTCTCATCCTTTTCTGCAGATACTGCACCTTTTCTTAGAATCATCCTCTCCATATCTATATAATTATGGATGGTTTGGAATTCCTCTATAACCTTGAAGTTCATAGCCCTAACAATCACATCGGCCATAGTTTTTCTATTTATATAAGCATACTCCTGGATTATCTGCATATCATGAAGATAATCATCAAGGTTATCACCTTCTAGGTAAGCAAGGTTTCTATTTATATTAAGTCCCCTTCTTTTCAAAGTCTCAAAGGCAAGATCTTGATAATACTTTGCTGTTTGATATCCTATATTTCTTGAACCTGAGTGGATAACAAGGTATTTGTTTCCCTCTTCATCTTCATTTATCTCAATAAAGTGGTTTCCTCCTCCAAGAGTCCCTATAGATTTATATCCTCTTTCTATATCAACACTAGCTCTACACCTAAGATCTTCTATTTTAGTCTTTTCAGCCATAGGGTGAGGTTTATTTCTTACTTTAAATCCACTTGGGATAAGTCTTTTTATATTATTATCTAGTTCATGAAAATCTATATGTTTATCTTCTAGTTTTAAAACAATAAGTCCGCAGCCTATATCAACTCCAACTAAATTTGGAACTGCCTTATCTATTATAGTCATTGTTGTTCCAATAACAGATCCTGCACCTACATGTACATCTGGCATAATCCTAATTTTACTTCCTTTTGTAAATTCCTCATTTAAAAGATCAACAATCTGATTTTTAGATCCTTCTTCTAAATTCTCTGTAAATACAACAGCTTCATTATATTTACCTTTTAATATCATTTTTTTATCTCCTTTATAATCAGAATTCTTATGCGACAATTAAATTAATTGTTATTTTTTATTTGGTCTTTCTTTTATAAAACCCTTTCTATAAGCATTAAGGAGCTGGGTCAAGTCATCAATTTGCCTCTCAAGCTCAGCGCCTATGTCAGTTTCCCTAACTCTCTCCCTATCACGTACACTCTCTAGTATATCAACAGTTGAAACAATATCTTTTTCGTCTCTTATAGCCACTTCAGTTGAAACAAAAGGCTCATGACTTACAAGGTTAAGCCCATGAGAATTATATATAAGGGTATATCCAGCAATACCTGTCTGGCTCTGATAAGCCTTAGCAAATCCGCCATCTATAACTATAAGTTTGCCATTTGCTTTTATAGGGCTTTCTCCTTTATAAACTTTGACAGGAACATGCCCATTGATAAGATGACTATGTTTTGGATCTAAATCAAACTCCTTTAGAATGTTATCTATCCATTCTTCATTTTCTCTATTAGAGTAATATGCATTCTTTTCTTCATAGTGAGTTTTTTTGTCTTCTATAAAATATCTTTCAAAAGTTGTCATCTTTTTCTTACCAAAAAGTGGCGAAGCAGGACCACACCACAAATACCACATAGTATCCTGGCCTCTTTCCTTTAGTATAGGATCTATGCTAAAGTATGCTTGCCTTGAAAGCCTATCAAGTTCATCTAGTCCTTTTCTTCCTTCATAAATCTTTTTACCTAGTTTAAACTTCATAAAACTACCATCTTCGTTCATAGGCATGCATCCATGAAGGAGAAGATTTGAGTTAGATACATTATATATACTTCCTTTTGAATATAAAGTTCTTACATGATTATTTAGCCTTAATGAACCTTCAAAGGACTTTTTAAGTTTTTTGATAACAAGTTTTTCATTTTCAGTTAAGATGAAAGGATTATCTTTGTCTATTGTTGGAAAGTCCTTGCTATTTAATTCATATGTTGCGCCTTCTATTTTAACTGTTCCCTTTTCATAGTCAATCATATCAAGAATCATTCTATCATCCATCCTATATTCAGGGTGCCTATATATAATCTTTGCCTCTAGCTTCATTTGAATTATAAATATAGCCTTATGCATT
This sequence comes from Clostridium sp., assembly GCA_012512905.1. Classification (GTDB taxonomy): domain Bacteria; phylum Bacillota; class Clostridia; order Clostridiales; family Clostridiaceae; genus JAAZDF01. The sequence goes on along the minus strand of JAAZDF010000073.1, from coordinate 4,575 downwards.
TTAGCTATCATTTCTATTCTTTTTCTATTTTTGTCTGTAACTTCTACATCCTTCGGCATAAATTTTGATAGATTATCACATTCATATGTATCCATAGCGAATGTAGCAAGGGGAAGAAGACTTATTCCGTACCTATCTTCAAGAAGCTCTAAATTATTGTATCTTGCCGTTATTCTAATTACATTAGCAATTAATGCTGTGTTTCCTGAAGCTGCTCCCATCCATATTATATCATGATTACCCCACTGGATATCAAATGAGTGATATTTGGATAGAGTATCCATAATATAATCAGCGCCAGGACCTCTATCATAGATGTCCCCTATGATATGGAGTTTATCTACTGCAAACCTTTGAATTAGGTTAGAAATTGCTATTATAAAATTGTCTGCCCTGTCAAGTTCTACTATAGTATCTATAATTCTATTATAATATTCATACTTGTTTACTCTATTTTCGCTTTCATGAAGAAGTTCATCCAAAATATAAGCAAACTCCCTTGGAAATGCTTTTCTCACTTTTGATCTAGTATATTTTGAAGAAACTTCCTTACATACTTCTATAAGCTGAAACAAAGTCTTTTTATACCAATCATTCATTTCCCTTTTATTAATTTCAAGAATATCAAGCTTTTCTTTAGGATAGTATATTAAGGTCGCAAGGCTCTTTTTTTCTGATTCAGTTAAATTATGTCCATAAATCATATTGATTTTATTTTTAATTACTCCTGATGCATTTTTAAGCACATGTCTAAATGATTCGAATTCTCCGTGTACATCTGACATAAAATGCTCCGTTCCCTTAGGCAAATCTAGTATTGCCTGAAGATTTATAATTTCTGTAGTAGCCTCACTTATTGTAGGATAAGTCTCAGATAGAAGACGTAAATAATCAAGATCTCTTATTTTTATTTTTGAATAACTAATATTTGTACCCATAATTCCCCCTAAAACAAAATTAAACCTTCTCTACTTCTCTATTACCCTAATTATACCTGACTTTAGAGTTTTATTCTTACAAACTAGTTAATTGTCTTACTTTCTTAACATTAATTTTCTTTATCAAAAAAGCTCCACTAGAGGGAGCTCTTTTAAAATCTACTATTTCTCATCTAAAACTAAATTTTTATAAAGCACTGTCGAAAAAAAGATTACAAGAGAAATCAAAAGCAGGAAGCTAATTTTAAAAACATCTTTGTCATAGTTGTGAACTTTCATAAGCCAACCCGAATGGTTTTTATTTAACATAATAATAGTTACTAGACTTGACACAAGACTCCCATAAAAAAGAAAACAGGTTAGATTATTTCCATATTTTTTCAACTCAGATTACCGCCTTACAATAAATATTCATATAAAGTTTACTTATTATATACATTGTATACATTAAGTACATATTTAGCAATAAACTAAGCCATTTTCTTTTTATATATATTTTTTATTCTTTTTTATTATTTTAAAATTATTTTCTTACGATCTAGATCATTATGCATACTAAAATTTATATTATTTCAAATATTTATATTTTCACCCTCTAATAATCTTTTTTTATGAATATAACTTGATAACTTTTTCAATAACTACATGTCTATTTCTATACTTCTTGATTTAAAAAATCTCTTCATTTTTGGTAAAGAACAATCTAAGCTAATATATATTTCAGTATTTAAAAATACCTATAACTAATAAATTAAAGAATAAATCAAATCCTACTAAATTAATAGTAGGATCTGATTCATTCTTAGTCTATATATTATACTTTATTATCCTCTTTTCTTTTTTTCCCTACTAATAAACCAACTGCCATCAGAAAAATTCCTGTCCCATAAAAGGTCATAGATTTCACATTATCTCCAGTTTGTGGAAGTTTATCTCTTTCTTTTCCAGTTTCTGGAAGTTTATCTTTTTCCTCTGGTATTTTGTCACCGCCTGTGAATGGAAGTTGCTCTCTTTCATAGCTATTGTTAAAAGCTGCTCCATCATACTTCTCAGTTCCATTAACTAAATAAAGTGTATAATTAGTTTCAAAACCATTTTTATCTGCTCTATTAGTTACATAAACAGTAAGATTATATACAGAGTCATCATAGCTTGCTAGCACATTATTCTTAGCTTTTTGAAAGATTTGATATTTATATACTCCAATGGATGAAAATGTAATTTCAGGTATTTTAGTAGCACCTGCACCTTTAATAGTTAAACTGAATTTACCTTCTGCACTGCCTTTTGGCATTGGATTATTTATATTATCCGCCTTTAAAATCACTTCATAATCTTCAGCAATTTCTGGAGGTGAACCATCTAAAGAAATCTCAATTGGTATTTCCTTACTATCTATTTCCGCTGCCTCTACTTTAACCATTTTTGGTGTAAGCACAAGCATAAAGATAGTAAGTACAATAAAACCAATTATATACTTAGTTTGTTTTGCCATCATTCCCATATTCCTCCTCCCGGTCTACTCATGTTTTTATATATACCTATAAAAAAGAGTGCCCTTATATTTCCCTTCAGACTCTTTTTCATTCACATTCCTCCTATTCCGATCCTAAGTTATTTTCCATAACTGCCAGAATGATTGTTCTTGCATCTGTAAACTCTGCCGAACATGTCGTAAGAGATAGTATCTGCAAGTTTTCATTATTTACCCTACTCATTAAGTCTTCTGTCATCTCGCTTCTAATATAAAGAGCATTTTTTTCAGTATAGTCCATTAATCCACTAAGTCCATCTTTATGACTATCTGGATTGAAAATTATCTCATCAGAAGATTCTGTAATAGCGGCGTAAATTTTTAGATTATAAGACCTATCTGGCAAGATAAGCTCTCCAGTACTATTCTCATTAAAAAACTTTTCATTTTTATAAAGTGATAAGTCTCCAAACATTCTACCCTCTACCATGTCATGACCGTAAACTAGCGAGTAGGGATCATGAAAATTTCTATCTGAGCGAGTATCTAAAAATATACTTCCCGCCAGCGCAAAATCCCCGTAAACATCTGTGTTAATGTACGAAAGGTTTGTTTCCCCTTGAAGTATAGGATAATCAATTGTTGTATTATCAAGACTTACCCATGCACACACATCTGGATTAATGGCTAGAAGTTCTTCAAAAGAAGCTTTACCTTCAAGGTCGACTTCAGGCTTTAATTTAAGCATGTCCGCCTGAACATTTTTTGCTGCTGCGTATACTTTATTATTGTCCCAAAGCGCATAAGCTCCATAGCTTCCTAAAATTAAAAACACCAAAGTCATAATAAAACTTATAAACTTATTAGCTCCATTTAGGAATTTTTCTGAAAAATCCATCTGCCATAATCCTCCTTTCTATATTTTTTAATGCTGCATCGAGGGACTTACCCCCAATGCCTCATTTACTAAAAATCATAGTTTTAATATTTTAACTTTTTAGAAATTAACTTGTTTACGTTTTCTTACTACCAAGAAAACTATACCAACTGCTGCTGCTCCAAGTAGGATAACGTATGGAAGGCTATCTAAGAATATACCTGTAGCTATATCTCTTGACAAATCATTTGTGATTTTAGTTGCTATAGATGCCGCGCCAATAGAACCTGTTTTATTATCGTCATAAGTTGCAGTATAGTTTCTCAAATTCGTTTCCTCAACTACATATCTTACATCATATGGAATGTTACTAATTATAACATTAGATTCATTAGTAACATCAAATGTTATAACAATCTCATTAGTTCCATTTCCTGTTTGTACAACTGTGCCTTCATTACCGGCAACGCCGGCAACGCTAATTGTAGAGTTAATTTTTTTGCCTTCAGAAGCTGTTAAAGTAACTTTTACAGGGAATGTCTCTTCAAAGTTAGCATTATTACCTGTAATTTCTTTGTTTACAACTAAAGAACCTGCATCATATTTGTTATCAAAAACATCTGTTTTTTGTCCAGTTGTTGCATCTTTTGATTCCGATTTTTTTAAAATAAGACGTTTACGTTGACCTTGACCGTCATTAAGAACTACTACAGTAAATGTATATTCATTTGCGTCATATCCCATTCCTGCTGTATCACTAGCAGTTTCTGCTACTTTATATACGTAGGTTCCTATATTGTTAAAGTATGGTAAATCAACTGTTGCTATTGCGTAACCACTACCTTCAGTTACAGCAATATTGAAATTACCTATATCTGGAATTGGAGTTATATCATTATTTTGCTCATCTTTTGCACTTACTGGAATTACAGTAAATTCAAAGGTTTCTGCTGGATGCAGAGCTCCAGTGTTTTCTATTGTAGTAATTGACTTCTTAAATTTTACATTTGTCCAATCTCCTTGAGTTTGATCTCCAAAAGTATTTCCCGCCGGATCTGTTTCTGCAAAAGCAACCATTCCTAGACTTAAAACAAAGACCATTGTTACTATAAGTGATAATATTTTTTTCATTTTATTCCTCCAATTTTTATGATATTTTAAAACCTCTAATTGCAAGAATGAACGCAACAACACTAAATTTATTGAATCAAGTAAGCATAAAGTATAAAGATATATAAAATTAGGCCTCGTAAAGATAACGGGTTTGCTCTGAAAATATATCAAAC
>JAAZDF010000072.1 GCA_012512905.1 Clostridium sp. | reverse complement strand
CTAGCTTCATAGTTTTTACACTAGCTTTATCTTTTTTCTAAAAGATAGAAAACACTCAAATTGAATTGATTGATTTGTTTATTACTTTGGTTTGCCTATATTCTGTTTAATTTTCAAAAAGCTTGCCGCCCTTCTCTGACGACTTCATTACAATACCACTTTATTATACGTTGGTGTTGGCTTTACAGGTTTAAAATTGCATATAATCTCTATTTACTAGTTATAGATACAAATATCTCAATATATCTTACATTGACACACTTGGTGTTGTTTGTTGCTAAGTCTTTTATTTCAGTTGTTTCTAAATTGATTTATTGCAGTTTTTGCGAACTATAAACTTCACCCCCTAAGTAATATTCGTCAACTTTTTAATTTTATATAAAAAAACTCACCTTTTCAATCATTTAAATAATTGAAAGTGAGTTTTTATTGATCTTTTATTATTCTATTTCATTATCTTCTATTTCTTCTGTTATACTTTTTTCTATATTATTTAAATCTTCTTCTAAATCTTCAACCTTTTCAGAATCTAATGACTTATCCAAAATATCTTCTTCATATAAAATTTTCGCTATAGAAACTACTTTAGTTTCATCAGAAGCTCTCATTAACTTTACACCCATAGTATTTCTAGATGTTATAGAAACTTCATCTACATTTATTCTAATTGCAACTCCATCTGAATTAATAAGCATAAGCTCATCTTCCTCAGAACAAGATCTTGCTCCAACAACATTTCCTGTTCTATCATTAACATTATATGTTATTAAACCTTTTCCGCCTCTTTTTTGAACCTTATATTCTTGAGTTTTAGTTCTTTTACCAAGTCCATTTTCTGAAACTACTAATATGTATTCATCATCTACTGCTATATCAAATGATACACATTCATCATTCTCTCTTAATGTAATTCCCTTGACTCCAGTTGTACTTCTGCCCATTTCACGAACATCTGATTCGTTAAATTTAATAGCGTAACCAAGTTTTGTAACTAGCATTAGATTTGCAGTACCTTCAGTGTATTTAACATTTAAGAGTGAATCATCATCTTTAAGTACAATTGCTATTATTCCATTTTTTCTAATATTAGAAAATGCACTTAGAGAAGTTTTCTTGACTATTCCCTGAGATGTAGCAAACATTAGGAATCCACTTTCATCCATATCATTTATAGATAAAACAGCCTGTATCTCTTCTCCCTGCTCTAGCGGTAGTAAGTTTACAAGGTTTATTCCCTTTGATGTTCTACCAAACTCTGGAACTTCATATCCTTTTAATCTATATGCTTTTCCTTTTGATGAGAAAAACAATAAATTATCATGTGTTGAAGTCACAAACACTTTAGAAACAACATCATCTTCTTTTGTGGACATAGCCTGAATTCCTCTTCCACCTCTTCTTTGAGCTGAATAAGTAGATTCATTTATTCTTTTTATATATCCATCTTCAGTTAAAGTTATTACTACATCTTTTTCCTGAATAAGATCTTCAAAATCTATTTCACCAACATATTTTTCAATGTTTGTTCTTCTCTCATCTCCATATTTTGCTTTTACTTCTAATAGTTCTTCTTTTATAACATCATTAAGTTTTTCTTCATTATTTAAAATGCCTTCCAATTCTTCAATAAGTTCCATAAGAGATTTATATTCTTCTTCTATTTTATCTCTTTCCAGCCCTGTTAATCTTCTAAGTCTCATATCAAGTATTGCAATAGCCTGCTTTTCTGATAAATTAAATTTATCCATTAATTCATTTTTTGCAATATCAGTTGTTTCAGAGCCTCTTAGTATTTTTATAATCTGATCTATATTATCAAGTGCGATTCTAAAGCCTTCTAAAATATGTGCCCTTGTTTTTGCTCTTTTAAGATCAAATTTTGTTCTTCTTGTAATTACTTCTCTTTGGAATTCTATGTAATGTTCTAATACCTGCTTTAAATTTAAAATTTGTGGTTGATTGTTTACTAAAGCAAGCATTATTACTCCAAAAGTTTCTTGAACCTTGGTTCTTTTATATAAATAATTTAATACAACCTCAGCATTTGCACTTCTACGAAGTTCAATTACTATTCTCATACCATCTCTATCAGATTCATCTCTTAAGTCCGATATTCCTTCAAGTCTTCTATCTCTAACATGCCCAGCTATATTTTCTATTAGCCTTGCTTTGTTTACTTGATACGGAAGTTCAGTTATTATTATTCTTTCTCTTTCATTAACTTTTTCTATTTCAGCTTTTGCTCTAACTGTAATTTTTCCCCTACCTGTTTCATAAGCTTCTCTTATACCTGAAAAACCCATTATTGTTCCAGAAGTTGGAAAGTCTGGCCCTTTTATAAACTGCATAATTTCTAATACAGATGCATCATTATTTTCCATTAAGAAAATAGTCCCGTCTATAACTTCATTTAAATTATGAGGAGGTATATTGGTAGCCATTCCTACAGCTATTCCAGATGATCCATTAACAAGTAAATTTGGAAACCTAGATGGTAAAACTGTTGGTTCTGATTCTTCACCATCAAAATTATCAGCAAAGCTTACTGTATCCTTATTTATATCTTTAAGCATTTCAGAAGATATTTTAGCCATCTTTGCTTCTGTATATCTCATTGCTGCTGCCCTATCTCCATCGACAGAACCGAAGTTTCCATGACCCTCTACTAATAAGTATCTAGTTGAAAAATCTTGAGCAAGTCTTACTAAAGCATCATATACAGCTGTATCACCATGAGGATGATATTTACCTAAAACGTCTCCTACTATTCGCGCACATTTTCTATATCCTTTTTCATTATATAAACCAAGTTCATGCATAGAAAATAATATTCTTCTATGAACTGGTTTTAGTCCATCTCTAACATCAGGAAGAGCTCTACCTACTATTACACTCATAGCGTAATCTATATAGCTAGTTTTCATTTCTTTTCTAATGTCTATAGACTCTATGTTACCTAAATTTTTTTCCAAAATTAAGAGCCCCCTAAATATCTAAATTTGTAACAAGATTTGAATTTTGTTCTATAAACTCTCTTCTTGGCTCGACCTTATCTCCCATTAGTATGGTAAATATTTCGTCAGCTGCAACGGCATCATTAACATCCGCCCTTAAAAGAGTTCTTTTTTCTGGATCCATTGTTGTATCCCAAAGCTGTTCTGCATTCATTTCTCCAAGTCCTTTATAACGTTGAATGTTCATATTTGATGTTTTACCACCAAGTTCTTCAATTGCTTCTTCGAGCTCTGTTTCTGTAAATGCATATTTATATGATTTTCCTCTGGACACCTTGTATAAAGGCGGCTGAGCTATATATACATGACCATAATCTACTAAGTCCCTCATATATCTATAAAAGAAAGTCAATAATAATGTTCTTATATGAGCTCCGTCAACGTCAGCGTCCGTCATTATTATAATTCTGTTATATCTTAATTTTTCTCTGTCAAAGTCACTTCCGATTCCTGCACCGAAAGCTGTAATCATATCTCTAATAGAATCTGATCCGAGAATTCTATCAAGCCTTGCTTTTTCTACATTCATTATTTTTCCTTTTAACGGAAGTATAGCCTGAAAATGTCTATCTCTTCCTTGTTTTGCTGATCCTCCAGCTGAATCTCCCTCTACTATATATATTTCACTTTCCATTGGATCTTTAGAAGAGCAATCTGATAGTTTTCCTGGAAGTGTACTTCTTTCTAAAACACTTTTCCTTGTTAGCTCCCTAGCTTTTTTTGCAGCCTCTCTAGCCCTTGCTGCCATAAGCGCTTTATCTACAATTATTTTTCCGATTGTAGGGTCTTCCTCAAGTAGTATTCTAAGAGAATCTCCTACAATACTATCTACTATACTTCTTATTTCACTATTTCCAAGTTTCGTTTTAGTTTGTCCTTCGAATTGAGGATCAAGAAGTTTTATAGATATCACGGCTGTTAGCCCTTCTCTGATATCATCTCCTGAGAGGTTTTTATCTCCTTCTTTTAAATGTCCATATCTTCTTGCATAATCATTAACAGTTCTTGTTAGTGCTCTTTTGAATCCTTCTAGGTGGGTTCCACCTTCCATAGTGTCAATATTATTTGCATAAGCATAAATATTTTCTCTGTAACTGTCATTGTATTGAAGAGCAACTTCTACTATATTATCATCTTTCTCATCTTCAATATAAAGTACTTCTTTATGCAATGGTTGCTTATTTTTATTTAAATATTCTACAAAGGATTTTATTCCACCTTCATAAATATAACTTTCAAATTTAAATTCTTTGTTTTCTTCTCCATCTTCAGTAACTCTTTCATCGGTTAAGCTGATTCTTATGCCTTTATTTAAAAATGCAAGTTCTCTAAGTCTATTTGCTAAAATTTCAAAATCATATTCTACTTTATCAAATATACTCTCATCAGCTAAAAAAGTTACTCTACTTCCTGATTCAGTTGATACTCCTACTTTTTCTAATCCCGTTGTAGGCACGCCATAAGCAAATTCTTGTCTATAAACCTCATTTTCTCTGCTTATTTCAACACTACATTCTTTTGATAAAGCATTAACTACAGCAGCTCCAACTCCGTGAAGGCCACCAGATACTTTATAACCTCCTCCACCAAACTTACCTCCAGCATGAAGAACTGTCATTATTACTTCTACTGTTGATTTTTGGAGTTTTTCGTTTATTCCTATTGGCATTCCACGCCCATTATCTTCTACCGTTATCGAATTATCTTTATGAATATAAACTTCTATATGATCACAGTATCCAGCTAAAGCTTCATCAATACTGTTATCTATTATTTCATAAACTAAGTGATGAAGTCCTGTTTCTGATGTACTTCCTATATACATACTTGGTCTTTTTCTTACAGCTTCCAGACCTTCTAGAACTTGAATATCACTATCTTCATATCTTTCATTATTTTTATTTCCCAAATTATCCAATTGCAGCCTCCTTATTGAGTCTATATTTCCTATTTAATTTTTTTACCCTACTATTTAGTGTTCTTGTAGATATAGATGTTAGGTATATTCTAGATTTTTTATTTTCTTCAGATATTATAATTGTTTTTGGCTCTCCGTCATTAACTTCAATTACAAAACCATCTTCTCTTGCAAGAGTCAAGAAATGATTAGTATCTGCTCCATAAAAACCCGAATTAATATCAATCATACTTATTAAATTATTAATCGGTATAACAACATCTTCTCCTAAATGTAAATACATCTTAATCTATTCCTCCACTTTTATATTTCCATCTGTAACAGTAAATAGCTTGTAGTTCCCTTGTAAAAACTTTTTAACATCTTTGTATCCTGTCAAAGTAATGAATGTTTGAATTCCTTCAATAGATTTTAGTACAAATTTTTGCCTGTTTATATCAAGTTCTGATAAAACATCATCAAGTAATAAAATAGGATATTCACCTTTAATTTTTTTAATTATTTCAAGGGATGCAAACTTCATTGTAAGCACTACAGTTCTTTGCTGACCCTGAGATCCAAAGTCTTTAGCATCAGCATCATTTATATTTATCAAAAAATCATCTCTATGGGGACCAACAGAAGTGTAACCTGTGCCTATATCTCTTTTTCTGCTTTTTCTTAAATCATTCAGGATACTTTCTTTTATCGGAGCTTTGTAATCACAAGTAGATTTATATATAAACTCTACACTTTCCTTACCCATAGTTATTTTTTTGTGGATTTCTTTGCCATAAAAATTTATTAACTCTATATAGTTAAGTCTTTGCTGAATTATGTATTCCCCGAATTCACTTAACTGCTCGTCATAAACAGATATTATATCTTCATCAGGATTTTTCTTTTTCAAAGTAATATTTCTTTGACTTAATACTTTATTGTAATCAACAAGCGAATTATAATATCTTTTATCAATTTGACTTATTTCCATGTCTAAAAATCGCCTTCTAACTCCAGGCGATTCTTTAACTATTCTTAAATCTTCCGGCGAAAACATTACTATGTTTAAAACACCAAGTAAGTCTCCTATTTTTAGAAGTCTAATTTTATTAATTGTCATTCCCTTTTTACCATCACTAAGCAGACTAATTTCTATTTGTCTATCTATTCTTTCCATTTCAATATAGAGCTTTATTATTGAATACTCTTTATCCCACATAATTATATCTTTAACCTTATTTGTTCTGTGAGATTTTCCAAAGCCACAATAATAAATTGCTTCTAATATATTTGTTTTTCCCTGGGCATTAGCACCCTGAAAAACATTGACTCCACTTGATAATTCGATGTTTAATTTTTCATAATTTCTATAATTAATAAGGCTTAAATTACGTATTTTCATTTAAAACTCCTACTTAATATTATACCACATTCAAGGTTAAAGAACATATAAAGTGGAATTGTATTCATTAAAAAATGCTGACCTTTAGGATAATAACTTAACCTTTTTATCAGCATTTATATTTATATTACTTTATAGGTTTCTTCATTAAATTTTACAATGTCACCTGGTCTTAATTTTTTCCCTCGGCGAACTTCAACTTCACCATTTACTTCAACAAGTCCATCTCTGATATAAACTTTTGCTTCTGCGCCAGAACCTACTACATTGACCCATTTTAAAAATGAATCTAATTTTATATACTCTGTTTCTATTTTTATTTCCATTTTTTCTCCTAACGTCCAAGTCTTACTGGTAAAACCATATATATAGCATTATCATTAAATGTATTTTTTATAATTGCAGGGCTAACACTTGATGTCATTTCAAAAAGTATTTCTTCTTCATCAATAACTTTGAAAACATCTAATAAATAATTTGCATTAAAAGCTATTTCTATAGGATCTCCCTTTATTGAAACTGGTACTTCTTCCCTAACTGTTCCAAACTGGGAATTAGATGTTATTACTATAGTATCATTTTCAATATTTAACTTTATAAGTTTACTTAAACCATCCTTCGCCATCAATGATGCTCTTTCAATACTTCTTGATAAATCTTCTCTTTTTACTATAAAGGATAATTTGTTATCACTAGGTATAATTGTATCATAATTAATAAAATCTCCTGATAGGAGTCTTGACACAATTTTTGTATCTAATATTTTAAACATTATATGATTGTTATTATATGTTATTTCTATTTTATTATCAGTATCTGATAGTAGTTTATAAACTTCGTTTAAAGTTTTTCCAGGTATTACAAGAGATATATCGGCACTTGAATCTAAATATTCACTTCTAAGGGCTAATCTAAAACCATCTAAGGCTACCATGTTTAATACTTTATTTTTAACTTCAAACAATGCACCCATTAATATAGGTCTTGTTTCATCTACTGCTACAGAGAATGAAGTCCCTTTAATCAAATCTCTTAATATTTTCTCTTCAATAACTATTGGATCTTCTTCTTCTATTTCAGGAAGCTTTGGAAAGTCTTCTGGATCTAGGTAAAGTAAATTAAATTTTGATTTTTCACATGAAATAAGTAAATTGTTAGCTTCACTTATTTCAAGATTAATTTCACTATTCGGAAGTTTTCTTACAATGTCTCCAAATAACTTTGAGTCTATAACTAGTTTACCTTCTTCTATAATATTGCAATCAATAATCGTTTCTATACTTAAATCTATATCTGTCCCTCTTAATAGTAATTTATTATTTTTAGCTTCCAGATAAATACCTTCTAGAACTGGCATTGGTGATTTACCTACTATAGCTTTTTGAACTATGGATATACCATCAACTAAATTTTTCTTAGTACATTTAATATGCATAATTATTCCCTCCCGGATATTTAAAGCGTAACAGTGTTACACTAATACCTTTGAATTTTGTTACAAATGTTATTAATTTTATTAATGTTAACTCTTTTATAAATATCTTATTTAAGTAATTATATCTAATTATTAGTAATAGTAGTAGTAGGTGCATGTATAATGTGGATAACTCCTAGAAGCTTTGAATGTCATGAGAAAACCAAATATTAATTCTGTGGATAAAAAATCAAAACTCTTAAACTTATCCACAACTCTTAACAGGTGATTATAAATAAATCTTTTATCCACAGACAATCAACGGCCATAATAACAACTTGTTAGCTATTCATCTTTTATTTTTTTTGTCAGTACTTTTATTGAGTTTTCTAGTGTTATATCATTTTCTAATGCATTTGAAATTTTATCACAAGAATGAATAACTGTTGTATGATCCCTGCCCCCAAATTCATCACCTATTTTAGGAAGTGACATATCAGTAAGTTTTCTTCCTAGATACATGGCAACTTGCCTTGGATAAGTAACATTTCTTGTTCTTCGTTGGGATTTGAGATCCTGGATTGATACATTATAATACTCTGCTACTATTTCTTGTATAAGATTTATTGTTATATTTTTTGTTTGATTTGAAGAAATAATATCTTTTAGTGCTTCTGCTGCAAGATCTACATTAATATTATTATTATTAGTTAACGATGAGTATGCAATAACTCTTATTAGAGCACCTTCAAGTTCTCTTATATTAGATTTAATTTTTGTCGCTATATAAACTAATACATCAGAAGGAACAGTATATCCTTCAATTTCAGCCTTTTTTCTAAGAATTGCTATTCTTGTCTCAAAATCTGGAGCTTGTATATCAGCTTGGAGACCCCATGCAAATCTAGTTCTAAGTCTATCTTCTAAGGTAGGTATCTCATTTGGTGGTCTATCGCTGGAGATTATTATTTGTTTTCTAGCCTCATAGAGTTCATTAAAAGTATGGAAGAATTCTTCTTGAGTACTTTCTTTACCTGCAATAAACTGAATATCATCTACTAATAGTACATCTACATTTCTATATTTATTTCTAAACTCTGGATTCTTATCATATCTAATAGAATTTATAAGTTCATTTGTAAATTTTTCAGAGGAAACATAAACTACTTTGCTATCTTTATTTAGCTCTAAAATATGATGACCAATTGCTTGCATAAGATGAGTTTTGCCAAGCCCAACGCCACCATATAGAAAAAGCGGATTATATGTTTTAGCTGGTGACTCTGCAACCGCAACAGATGCAGCATGAGCAAACCTATTTGAATTTCCAATAACAAATGATTCAAAAGTATATTTAGAATTTAGACTTCCAACCCTATCCTCTGACCTTGTATCTGAAACTTTAGATATAGATTTACTTTTTATATTAGACTTGTTTTCTTTTAAATCACCTATTATATATTTTACTTCTATACTTTCATTTAATACATGTTTAAAGGTTTCTTTAAATAATAATTGGTATCTTTGATTTATAATATCTAATGTTAGTTCATTTGGAACACTTATCAAAAAGATATTATTTTCATACTTTAACGGCTTAAGTCCCTTTATCCAGGTGTTATAGCTTACTTCTGACATTATTTCTTCTTTTAAGACATTTAATACTTTATCCCAGATTTCAGCTAATCTAGCGTCCATATATTCATCCTCCTTAAAAATTTTAAATTAGTTTAATAACAAGTTATCTACAGATTATTAACAACAAAAATGCAGTTATTTTTTAAAAAATAACAATGTGGATTAAATTTAGTTTATATTGTTAACAGTGTTAATTATTAATGTAAATAACATATAATAAAAAAAGATATTAACTTATATTTTAAAAAATAAAAAGCCTGTACAGACTGATTTACATGGCTTTATGCTTGTAGAAAAAAACTGTGATTAACAAAGTAAACAAGTTGTCCACAAAGTTATCCACAGGTGTTGACAACTTAAGATTTATTAATTAGTTATCAACAGTTGAGTATCATAATAACATACTTAAACTCTAAACATCAATAAGTTATCCACAAATTTATGGTCTAAATTTAAATTACCATATAAAACTAAGTTTCTTGACACTATTCATCTTGATGAGTATAATAAAGTAGTTAAATATATAGAGTTTATGGTAAACTAGTGTTGTGTTTAATATAAGGATGTTAAAATAAATTATATAAAGGGGGTGTCTACATGTTTATGACATATCAACCTAAAAAAAGACAAGGTAAAAAAGAGCATGGATTTAGAAAAAGAATGTCTACTAAAAGTGGTAGAAACGTTCTAAAAAGAAGAAGACGTAAAGGAAGAAAAAGATTATCAGCATAAGGTCGCTTAGGTGGCCTTTTTCTGTAAAGTCTAGAAAGGGAATCTTTATGAAATTTAAAAGCTTAAGGAAAAACTCTGAATTTCAAAGAGTCTACAGAAGAAGAAAATCTTATTCTAATAATTTATTAGTTTTATATGTTTATAAATCTAAGTATAATGTTGTTGGTAATGAAAAATATAATAAATTGGGTATATCTGTAAGTAAAAAAGTTGGTAAAAGTGTTGTAAGAAGCCGTGTTAAAAGACTTATCAAAGAGTCTTATAGACTAAACCAAACTGATATAAAAAAGGGATATGATTTAGTTATTATAGCAAGGGTATCTAGTAAAGACAGTAGTTATAATGAAATAGAAAGAGCTTTACTAAATATCTTTAAAAGGGCAGGTCTAATTAGTAATGAAAAAAATAATATTAAAGCTAATTAGTGGATATAGAAAATACATTTCACCTTTAAAAGCACCTAGTTGTAGATTTAATCCAACATGTTCTGTATACGCTTATGGCGTTGTAGAGAAACATGGTGCTCTGAAAGGTAGTTATAAGGCTATTCGAAGGATTTTAAGATGTCATCCATTTTACAAAGGAAATCTTTATGATCCTGTTGATTAAAAGTTGGAGGTATAAAAACATTGGCTTATTTAAATAGAATGTTTATAGGTATATTTGATGTGTTAAAAGTGTTTATAGATAAATTTGTAGCTGACCCAGGAAATCAATGGGGTTTTACAATAATATTATTTACGCTGTTATTTAACCTACTAATGTTACCAATTAATATTAAACAAATGAAAAGTATGCAAAAAACGCAAGCATTACAACCAGAGCTTGATGAATTAAAGAAAAAATACAAAAATGATCCGAAAAAAATGCAAGAAATGCAAATGAAATTATATGAAGAAAATAATATTAGTATGTTTGGAGGGTGTTTGCCTCTATTAATAACATACCCATTATTTATTGCCATGTTTGGCGTGTTTAGACAATTGGTTGCAGATGGTACACTTACGGGAATGAGATTTACTCCTATAATTCCAGATTTAGCAGCAAGAGGAAATATAATTTTATCAATTCTTTCAGTTTTAACAATGCTTGGTTCTACATATGTAACAACTCTTAAAAATAAACAAATAGCGGGAGATAATAAAGCCGCAGGTTCAGCTAACACAATGCAATATGTAATGTCATTATTTTTTGGATATATAACATATACAACAAATGCAGCATTAGGTTTGTACTGGGTAACTGGAAACTTATTTAGAATGATACAAGGTTTAGCTTTAAATGCAGTTGAATCTAAAAAGTTAGAAAAAGAAGATTTAGGAAATAAAAATATAAAAAAGAAAAAGTAGCCAAAATAAGGTGGTTTTTAAATGGATAATATGGAATTTTCAGGTAAAACTGTTGAAATGAGCTTAGAATTAGCATTAAAAGAATTAAATACAACAGAAGATAAAATTACATATAAAATTTTAGATGAAGGCTCTAGAGGATTACTTGGATTTATAGGTTCGAAACCTGCAATTATTGAAGTTAGTTTTAAAAGGGACCCAGAAAAAGATGCAAAAGATTTTATTATGGGGATTTTGAATAATATGGAAATAGAAGCTGATATAGTTACAGAACTAAAAGATAATTTATTAAAAATAGATTTATCAGGACCTAAAATGGGACTTGTAATAGGTTATAGGGGAGAAACTTTAGACTCTATACAGTATCTAACAAGTCTTGTAGTAAATAAAAACAATGATGAGTATGTAAGAGTTATACTAGACATTGAAGGATATAGAAAAAAAAGAGAGGAAACTCTTAAAAGATTAGCTAAAAAAACAGCGAATAAAGTTAAAAAATATAAAAGAACAGTAAAACTCGAACCTATGAATCCTTATGAGAGAAGAATAATACATTCAAATTTACAATTAAATGAAGATGTAAAAACTTTTAGTATCGGTGAGGAACCATATAGAAGAGTTGTAATAGAACTTAAATAGCTAATTTGAACCTGAGTTTACTCAGGTTTTTTTATTCAAAAAATAAGATTAAAAATTATTATAGTTAAATTAATTTTTATGGTGTAAAATATAATATCGGGTGCTTCAAGGAGGTAAAAATGAAAGAATTTGAAACTATAGCCGCTATTTCGACTCCTTTAGGAAAAAGTGGTGTATCTATTATAAAAATCTCTGGGGATAAGTCTCTTGAAGTTATAAATAAAATATTTGTAGGTGGTAATAAAAAGCCTATTGATAGATTTAAACCATGGATGCTTAATTATGGTTTTATTAGGAACAAAGATAACGATGAAATATTAGATGAAGTACTTGTAAGTTATTTTAAAAGTCCTAAAAGTTTTACTGCAGAAGACGTAGTTGAAATTAATTGTCATGGAGGCAAAACATCTACAGAACTTGTACTAAATGAAGTGTTTAAAGCTGGAGCGAGACCTGCAGAAGCAGGAGAATTCACTAAAAGAGCATTTTTAAATGGTAGAATTGATCTTTCACAAGCTGAGGCAGTAATAGATATTATTAATGCAAAAACAGAGAAATCTATTAAATCAGCATTAAAGCAAAGCGAGGGAGAATTATCATCTAGAGTAGGATCTATAAGAAATGAACTTTTAGATATTCTAGCTTTTATAGAAGTTACAGTAGACTTTCCTGAAGAAGATCTTGAATTTACAACATCAGAGGAAGTAAGTGAAAAGGTTGAAGTGTTAGTAAAAGAAATAGAAAAAATATTAAGCACATCTTCAGAAGGGAAAATTTTAAGAGAAGGTTTAAGTATGGCACTAGTTGGAAAGCCTAATGTAGGTAAAAGTTCACTTTTAAATGAACTTTTAAGTGAAAACAGAGCAATTGTTACTGATATACCAGGCACAACTAGAGACATAATTGAAGAATACTTGAATATAGATGGTATCCCTATTAAAATAACAGATACTGCAGGGATAAGAAGTACTGAAGACGTAATTGAAAAAATCGGTGTTGACAGATCTAGAAGTAAAATTGAGGAAGCTGATTTAGTAGTTTTTGTATTAGATAGGTCTAAAGAGTTAGAAAAAGAAGATTTGGAAATTCTTGAATTTATAGGGGATAAGGAAAAAATAGTGCTCCTAAATAAGTCAGATCTTCATAAAAAAATTGATTTAGAAAATCTTGGAATAGAACACTTTGTTGAAATATCAGCATTAAGTGGTAGTGGAATAGATAAACTTAAAAATGAAATAAAAGAAATATTTTTCAAAGATAATTTTATGGAAAGTGAAATATTAGTATCAAATCAGAGGCATATAGAGGCTTTAATGAGAGCTAAAGAAAGTTTAGTTGAAGGTAAAAATGCCGTTGATGCTGGAATATCCTTAGATTTAGCAGGGATTGATTTAAATGCTGCTTGGTCTTATTTAGGAGAAATTACAGGAGATACTCTTTCGGAAAATCTAATAGACAAAATATTTTCTGATTTTTGTATAGGAAAGTAAACAGAAAAACAGAGGTGAAATATGAATTATTATAATGCAGGAGAATACGATATTGTTGTTGTTGGAGCGGGACATGCTGGGATAGAAGCAGCCCTTGCTACAGCAAGACTAGGTTTAAAAACAATTTTATGTACTATGAGTATAGAAAGTGTTGCTTTTATGCCTTGTAATCCAAGTGTTGGAGGAACATCTAAAGGACATTTAGTAAGAGAAATAGATGCACTTGGTGGAGAGATGGGTATTAATATAGATAAGACAATTGTTCAGTCAAGAATGCTAAATACATCTAAAGGACCAGCAGTCCATTCCTTAAGAGCTCAGGCTGATAAGGTTCAGTATCAAAAAGAAATGAGAAAAGTTTTAGAAGATACTGAAAATCTTTATTTAAGACAAATTGAAGTAACAGATATTTTAATTGAAGATGGTAAGGCCAAAGGTGTATACACAAGAAATGGTGGAATTTTTTATGGTAAGGCAGTGATTTTAGCTACAGGTACCTATATGGCTAGTAACATAATAATAGGAGAAGCTAACTATGAGAGTGGTCCTAATGCCTTAGCATCATCAAAAATACTACCTAAAAGTTTAGAAAAATTAGGATTTAACATGCATAGGTTTAAAACAGGAACACCTGTTCGGGTGCATAAGAGAAGTGTAGACTTTTCTCAGATGACAGAGCAAAAGGGAGATGAGGAAATAATTCCTTTCTCATTTTTCAATGACAGTTACTATGATAAACCAAAAAAAATAGATCAAATGAGTTGTTATCTTACTTATACAGAGCCAATAACTCATAAAATAATAAACGCTAATAAAGATAAATCTCCAATGTTTAATGGTTCTATAGATGGAATTGGAGCAAGATACTGCCCTTCTATAGAAGATAAGGTGTATCGTTTTCCTGATAAAGAAAGACATCAAATCTTTTTAGAACCAGAAGGAAGAGATACAAATGAAATGTATGTCCAGGGGATGTCCTCATCACTTCCAGAGGATATTCAAATAAAAATGTTAAAAACAATACCGGCTTTTAAAGATGTTGAAGTTACAAGAACCGGCTATGCTATAGAATATGAAATGATAGATCCAATGCATCTTTATCCAACACTTGAGTACAAAAATATAAAAAACTTATATGGTGCTGGACAAATAAATGGTACATCAGGATATGAAGAAGCAGCAGCTCAAGGTATAATTGCAGGTATAAATGCCGGATTAAAAATAAAGGGTCAGGAAGAATTAATTATAAAAAGATCTGAAGGATATATCGGAGTGTTAATTGATGACCTTGTAACAAAAGGTACTAATGAACCTTATAGAATGCTAACTAGTAGAGCAGAATATAGACTTCTTTTAAGACAAGATAATGCAGATTTAAGACTTACTGAAATTGGTAGAAAGGTAGGTCTTGTTGATGATGAGAGATATGAAAAATATTTGTATAGAAAAACTAAAATAGAAAACGAAATAAATAGGCTTAAAAACGTTCAAATAACAGGTACAGCAAAGACAAATAAAATCCTCAAAGAACTTGGCTCAACAGAGCTAAAGAAGGCTTTATCTTTATACGAATTACTAAGAAGACCAGAGCTAGATTATTTCAAAGTTGAGAAACTAGATCCTGATAGGAAAAAGCTAAGAATTGATATATTAAGAGAAGTTAACGTTACAAGTAAGTACGAGGGCTATATAAGAAAACAGCAAGAAGAAGTAGATAGGTTTTCAAAATATGAAAATCAAACTTTAAAAAGCATAGAAACTTATGACGAAGTGAAAGGTCTCAGAATTGAAGCACGAGAAAAGCTTAATAAGTTAATGCCTATGACTTTAGGACAAGCTTCTAGAATATCAGGAGTAAACCCTGCAGATATTACTGTTATGCAAATACACCTTGAAGGAACAAAGAGAGGTTTACGAGAAAATGTACTATAATTTAATGAAAACAAGTTCAGAGAATATGAATATAAATTTTGATAAAGCTCATTATGAGAAATTTGAAAGGTATATGAGAATTTTACAGAAGTGGAATGAAAAAATAAATCTAACTTCAATAATAGAAGATAAGGAAATTATACAAAAACATTTTATAGATTCAATTAAAATATTTGAATTTGAAGAAATGGAGAACATGGAAAAGATTATAGATGTTGGTACTGGTGCGGGATTCCCTGGAATACCGATTAAAATAGTAAAACCTGAAATCAAACTAACGCTCTTGGACTCTCTTAATAAAAGAGTGAAGTTTTTGAAAGAAGTTGGAAATGAGCTAGGTCTTGAGAATATTGAATATATTCATGGACGCGCCGAAGATTTTGGAAATGATAATAATTATAGAGAACAATATGATTTAGCTACTTCAAGAGCTGTGGCTAATATGACCGTACTTTCAGAATATTGTCTTCCATTTGTAAAGGTAGGCGGTTACTTTATAGCATTAAAGGGCCCGAGTGTTGAAGATGAGCTTAGAGAATCAGAAATTGCACTAGAAAAGCTCGGTGGAAGAATTAAAGAGATAATAGAAGTAGATATCGAGGAAAGCGATTTAAAGCATAACCTTGTTATTGTTGAAAAAGTTTCAAAAACACCGGCAAACTTACCAAGAAGAACGGTTTCTATAAGAAAAAAACCCTTGTAATTCTTAGAATGTTTTAAACATAAAGATTTAATATAGCAAAGGGAATAAAAGCAGCAAATGTTTCACGTGAAACATTTGCTGCTTTTGACTGTTTTATTAATACAATTCCAATATATATATCTATAATGTTTCACGTGAAACATTATTATACTTTTAAATAATTATTATAAAGGTTATAATACTTAATAAGAATGAGAAAAGGAGATATATATGAAAACAATAGCTATTTTCAATCAAAAAGGTGGGGTTGGAAAAACTACAACAAATATAAATCTGGCATCATACATAGCAGAAAAAGGTTTTAAGGTTTTGGTTATAGATATTGATCCACAAGGTAACACTACAAGCGGACTAGGTATAGATAAAAACAGCTTAGATAATAGTATTTATGATTTATTACTTACAGATATTAACATATCTGAAGTCATAAAAAGTGTGGATTTTTCAGATAATTTATTTCTGATTCCTTCTAACATTGATTTAGCTGGGGCAGATATAGAACTTAGCTCTTTTAAAAATAGAGAAAAAGTTTTAAGAGAAAAACTAAAAGAAATTAAATCCGAATTCGATTTTATTTTTATAGATTGCCCTCCCTCACTAGGCCTACTCACATTAAATGCACTTGTTTCTGCAGATAGCGTATTAATACCAATGCAGTGTGAATACTATGCTTTAGAGGGTATAAGCCAATTAATAAGAACTATAGACAAGGTAAAAAACAGCATGAACAAAGAACTCAAGATAGAGGGAGTTTTACTTACAATGTATGATTCTAGAAGGAACTTAGAAATACAAGTTGCAGAAGAATTAAAAAGCTATTTTGGAGAATTAGTATTTGAAAACTCTATTCCAAGGAATATAAGGTTAGCAGAAGCACCAAGTCATGGGATTCCAATAATGTTATACGAACCTAATGCTAAAGGTGCAGAGGCTTATGATAGCTTAGCAGTTGAGTTTTTAGAAAAACAAGGAGTAATTTAAATGGCTAAAAAATATGGTTTAGGCAAAGGTTTAAATGTTTTAATACCTGATGATGACTCTGTTAATAAAATTAGTATTAATAGTATTAAGCCTAATAAAAAACAAGCAAGAAAACATTTTGATGAAGATGAATTAATATCATTGTCTAATTCTATTAAAGAACATGGATTAATCCAGCCAATAGTTGTAAAACCGGATAAAAACGATTATATTATAATTGCTGGTGAAAGAAGATGGAGAGCATCAAAAAAAGCGGGTATTAAAGAAATCCCTGCAATAATAATGAATGTTTCTGATAAAAAAGTGTTAGAGCTTTCATTAATTGAAAATATACAAAGAGAAGATCTTAACCCTATCGAAGAAGCAGCTGCATATAAAGATTTACTGGAAGACTTTGATATTACTCAAGAAGAGCTTTCTAAAAGAATCTCTAAATCAAGGAGTTCCATTACAAATACAATGCGACTTCTATCACTAGATAGCAGGGTACAAGATTTTATAATAGAGAGAAAACTAACTGAAGGCCACGGAAGAGCTATATTATCTGAGAAGTCATTAAGTAAACAATATGAAGTAGCATTAGAGGTAATAAAAAGAAGACTTAGTGTAAGAGAAACTGAAAAGTTGCTTTCAAATAGTAATAAAGACAAAGAAAATAAGAAAAAGGATAAAACTGATCCATATATTAAAGACATAGAGGATAGGCTTGCTAGAAGTATAGGTACTAAGGTAAGAGTAAAACATAAAAATAATAACAAAGGAAAGATAGAAATAGAATATTATAGCAACGAAGAACTTAATAGGCTATTAGAATATTTAAGAATAGAGGAGTAACTTAATGAATATAGATATGATATTTAACTTTATAAAAGACAATATTGGGATAATTATCCTAATAAATTTAGCAATTGCACTTATATTTTTTATAATATTGCTAATAATGATAGTTAAAGTGAGTAAGCTTAAAAAGAAGTATAGTTTACTAATGAAAGGTAGCAGTAGTGAGTCAATAGAAAATTTAGTTCACGACTTTAAGAATTTATCAAAAGATGCATATGATAAGTCGGAAATTGCATTAGATGGAATAAAACTTCTTAACAATCAAATTCAAAACTGCGTTCAAAAAGTTGGTATTGTTAGATTTAAAGCTTTTGAGGATGTAGGTAGCAATCAAAGTTATAGTATTGCTCTACTAGATAACAAGAGTGACGGTGTAATAATTACTAGTATTTTTGGTAGAGACACAAATACATCTTATGCTAAACCTATTGTTAGAGGAAAATCAGAATATACTTTATCAGAAGAAGAATATTTAGCGGTGGAACGGGCATTAGGAATTAATACAAAATAAAAATAAGTCTAAGCAGAGTTAAACTTTGCTTAGACTTATTTTGCTATATAGTGTTTACTTGTTTTTATCTTCGAGACTATCGAGGACACCTACATTTTGTAAAATTTTAAAAGTTACAGCCATAAAGATAAAATATATCATCCCTGCAATGCCATTAAGCTTTAGCCCAATAAATATAGCCATAATGGTTATTATAGGGCTTATATCAAGTGAACTTGACACTATTTTGGGTTCCCAAATGTTTCTACCAATGGTCACAACAACATATAATATTGCGATTCCTATTGGAATAGTGTAATTTCCAAGATACAAATAATAAAGAGCTATTGGAACATATGTTGCTGCAACGCCAAGAACTGGAAGTAAATCTAAAAAAGCTGTTAAAAGTCCCAGTAATAGTGCATAGGGGACTCCTAAAATGAAATAAGCAATAGTTGAAATAGCTCCTGTTATAGATATTATAATAAGATAAGACATACCATATTTTAGCAGCATATTTTTTGATTCTTCAGTTATACTTTCTAGCTTATCTTTTTGACTAGATGATATAGGTAAAAATTTATATATAAATTTGGGGTTCTTAAGTATAACTTTTGCAAATAAAAAACTACATACAATTGTGAATATAATTATTAAAAAGAATGTAGGCAAAGAAGAAGCTAGGTTAATTGTGAAATTTCCAAGAGTACTTCCAAGACCTAATAAACCATCTTTTAAATATGTAACAGAATCCTTAACAACATCCCTGCCTGATTCTACTATATCAGGATCTACTGAAGATAAATTGGACACAACCCAATCATATTGTCTTTGGAACCATTTAGCAATGGAGTCATAATTCTTATTGAAAAAATCATATCCACTATTTGCTAACTGCCCAATTTGATTTACAAGCTTGATTATAAGCCATGTAATTAAAGAGGCTATTGAACCAAAAATTAAAATTAAAAAAGTTAATACAAGTAAACTATTGGTTTCTTTTATTTTGAATTTTCTAGCAAACCAACGTATAGGTTTAACTATTATAGCGGCAATAATAAGTGCTAAAACAAAAGGTATTGTATATCCTAGAGTTTTAAAAAACAAAAAGAATGAAATAGTATAAATTACAAAAAATAAAATATACTTATCATATTTAGATAGATTTCTTTTATTATTTAAGTCTTCCATATTTTACTCCTTCATATTATATTGAGTATATTTATATTATAAACTATACTATAAACATATGTAGAAAAAAATTATTAATTAATATATAGTTTTTATTTTTAATAGAATATGTATAGTAAATGAATTGAGGTTAGAATATGTCTAAAGAATATGATGTTAACTCTATAGTTGAGATGAAAAAAGGACATCCATGTGGTTTTAATCAATGGAAGATAATAAGAACAGGCGCTGATATAAAAATAAAATGTGTAGGATGCGATAGAATCGTAATGATTTCAAGAGCCAAATTTAATAAAGGGCTAAAAAAAGTAATAAAAAAATAATTTCTATTGCATAATTACATAATAAATGCTAAAATAGTGTGATGTATCCCCGCTATGCAAAGCATGGCCTTAGTCCGGGGGGAGGAGGTGACATGATGAGAAACTATGAAACTATTTTCATATTACAACCATCATTCGAAGAAGAGGAAGTTAATTCCTATGTCGAAAGAGTTAAAGGTGTAATTGAATCAGGAAATGGAGTTGTAGATAACGTTGATCTTTGGGGTAAGAGAAGACTTGCTTACGAAATTGATAAGATAAACGAAGGTATATATGTTTTAATTAACTTCCAGGCAGAGCCTGAATTACCAAAAGAATTAGATAGAATATTTAGAATAACAGATGGAATATTGAGACATATTATTGTTAACTTAGATCAAAAATAAGGAGTTCAGCAATGAATAAAGTTGTATTAATAGGTAGATTAACAAAGGATCCTGAACTTAAGTATACACCAGGAGCCGGAACTGCGGTTACGACTATAACTTTAGCTGTTGAAAAGAGATTTTCTAAAAAACAGGATAAAGATGCTGATTTTATTCCAGTAGTTATTTGGGGAAAAAGCGCTGAAGCTACTGCACAGTATATGGCTAAAGGTAGACTTTTAGCTATAGCTGGTAGAATTCAAACAAGAACATATGAAGCTAAGGATGGAACTAGAAGATATGTAACAGAAGTTGTTGCAGAAGAAGTTAAATTTATTGAATGGGGAAATAGCTCTGACAATAGAGAATCTAATAGCAATTCAAATAGTGAGAATTCGAGCTATGAATCATCTTTTGATGACATGGCGCCAGTAGATGATGGAGATATTCCATTTTAAAAATATTGGTAAGGAGGTAAGGAAATGGGAAGAGATTTCAAAAGAGGGAATCCAAGAAGAAGAACAAGAAGAAAAGTATGTACATTCTGTGTTGAAAAGACAGATCATATAGATTATAAAGATGTAGTGTTACTTAGGAGATTCATAACAGAAAGAGGTAAAATATTACCAAGAAGAGTTTCCGGTACATGTGCAAAACATCAAAGAACATTAACACATGCTATTAAAAGATCAAGAAACATAGCATTATTACCATATACACAAGATTAAGTTAGTCAGCCGTGACCTTTAGAGGTCGCGGCTTTTTTAAAAGAGATAGTTTGCATTAATCTTATAAATTAACTAAAATATAGGTAATGTAAATATATCAGAATATAATTATTGGAGAATAGAATGAATACAAACATAAACACAAACAAGAATAAAAATACAAATACAAATAAATTAATAAATGCTACGATATTAGTAGCACTATTAGTAATAATATCTTTACTTAGTAATTTACCTATCCTTCAGTTAGTATCAATAGCAGTTGCACCAATTATAGTGGTGCTTATTTATGTTAGAAGTGATGCTAAGTATACTATTATATCATTTTTTGTTTCAATGATTATGATATCTATATTATTAAATCCGATTCAAGGAATTACCTTAACTGTACTTAATTATATGATAGGAATAGGTTTAATTTGGATAGTAAAAAAAGAATATAGTGCATTTACAAACATTATTATATTATCTATTGCTTTAATACTTGGAGTATTAATGTTTACATTTTTAAATTTAAAATTAGTTTTACAAACAGATATTAGTGGATATTTAAATATGATTATGGATGCCTTTGATGAGGTTTTTGAAATGATGATTGTGATGTACAAAGATATGGATATAGATATAAGTGAGAATCCTGCTTTTAATCAACTGAAAAACATAAGTTTGACTGACATTTTGAAGCTTATTCCTGTATATATAACCTTATATTCAGTTATAGTTTCAACTTTTATTTATAAAGTCTCTGAAAAGATACTTGGTAGATTAAATATAAAGATTAAAGCTTTACCAAAACTTAGCTATATAAAGTCAAATATCAAATTAATAATTATAGGTCTTTCAGTAGCAATGATAGGCTTAGCGATAACTTCTATAAATCTAGATGTTGGAGAAGGAATTAGCTTATTTGGAAGAGTAATATTTGAAACTACAGGAGCAGTGGGTGGGATATCAGTCATAAGTTATTTACTGGAAGAAAAATTAAACTATAAAACATTTCTAAGATATCTATTCCTATTCCTTATTTTGGCTTCGGGCCTGAATTTGATATTAGTTATTATAGGAATAATAGATAGTGCTTTTGATTTCAGGCAGATAGAGCGTGATGGACTATATTATGTGCTAAAAAATAAAATCAATGAAACAAGTGAATAATTAGACAAGGAGAAAGTTATGGATAAAAGTTATAAGTTTAAGAAAAGTGACTATTTATATATAGCAGTTATATTAGTCTCTATAGCTATGTTATTTTCAAAAAAACACTATAACTATGGAATAATATTATTATTACTATTAACTGGTTTAATAGTTTATTTTAAATTTGTTTATACTTATAAAAATAAAAAATGGGAGAACTTTATTAGCTTAGTATCCAAAGAAATCTCTAAGTCTGTTCTTGAATCCCTGGAAGATGGAGAAATACCTATTCTTTTAATAGATAACTCTGGAAATATTGTTTGGTATAATAGGGTTGGAGATAATATATTTATAAAAGATAGAAAAGAAATTCATATAACTGAATTAATTGGTAAAGAAGCATATGATAATATGATTGATAGTAAAGATAAATACTTTGATGTATTAATAAACGACCGAAGATACAATATTAGTAAGATACCAGTTAAAATTGATCAAGATGAATTTATTGGTGACTTTAAAGCATTAGTATTTAATGACCGGACAGAAATAGAAAAAGCGGAGCTTAAAATGGTTTCAGCAATGTCCATAGAGATAGATAATTATGATGATTTACTTAAAAGTATTGATTCTGATAAAAAACCATTTTTACTTGCAGAAATAGAAAATAAAATTTATGCTTATGCTCATGAATTAAAAGCTATAATAAGAAAATACGAAAACAGTAAATATTTATTTATTGTTTCAGATTACTATATAAACGATGAAATAAGAAAAAAGTTTCCTATTATTGAAGATATAAAAGATATACATAAAGGTAATACAATTGAACCAACACTGAGTATAGGTATTGGAAGTAAAGGCGATACTCCGGAAGAAAATCAAGATATGGCTAGAGGAGCTAAAGAGTTAGCTTTAGGTAGAGGTGGAGACCAAGTTGTTATAAAAACTCCTGAAGATTTAAAGTTTTTTGGCGGAAATGTCAAAGAAATAGAAAAACAATCAAGAGTTAGGTCAAGAGTTGTAGCAAATGCCCTTAAAGATCT
>JAAZDF010000071.1 GCA_012512905.1 Clostridium sp. | reverse complement strand
GGCGGCGAAAAAGGTGGCACAGTTATAGGAACTGGTACTCCTGAAGAATTAGCTGAGAATAGTGGGTCCTATACAGGTGAGTACTTAAAGAAGTATCTGTAAAATTAAATTATATAAATTAAAATATATAAATCAAAGTAGGATTAAATTTTGTCCTACTTTTATTTATGCCTTCTTTTATTATTTGAGATTTTAATAATAATGTAAATTATGATATCTTAATTTCATATAAAATAGAATTTAAGATATATTAATAAATAAGAGATATAATAGTAAGGATAAGAATTAGGAGGGATAGAGTTTATGGATCTTAGGAGAATTTTAGGTCTTATTTTCACAGTTTTATTTGTTATTATTTTGTTTTATATAATTTTAAAATCTTTAAATTTAATGATCAGAGATATGAGACATTCTTCAAAAGAAGATAAGGTTTCCTTTTTAAATTTAAAAGTAATTGGAAAAGGAAAAAATGAAAATATAAATATAGGATCAACTATCACAGTTAAAGAGGAAGCAACCTTTGGCAGAGAAAGTGATAACACGGTAGTGTTAAAAGATCCTTATACATCAGGCTATCACACTAGAATCTATAGAAATAAAGGACGCTTTGTTATTGAAGATCTTGAGTCAACTAATGGAACATTACTAAATGGAGATTTACTTGATGTTAAAACATATCTTGAAGATGGGGATGTAATTTGGATAGGTAAATTAAAACTAGAGGTCGTTAAATAATAAGGAGTTTTATATGAAAGATAATAAAATAAAAATGTTGATTCCAATATATTTATTGACCTTTGGTATGTTTTTTAATATAGCTATTTTAAAAGATCCTTTTGACATAGGAGCTATAATTATGGCTTTTGTTATGTGTATATTAATAAGCTATGCACATTTTGTTGTTAAGAAGTTTTTTTCCCATGGGGATAAGTTTTTAGTTACCTATATATCTATACTTCCGGTTATTGGGATTGCAGTTTTATATAGACTGGATCCAAGTATTGCTATAAGGCAGGTACTTTGGTTTATTATAGGTATTAGTACTTTTATTTCTCTTGTTATAATTCTTCCGGATTTAACAAGGTTTGCAAAATTTAAATATGTTTATTTGGTTTTCACATTAGTTTTTATGAGCATGTCACTTATATTTGGTGTTGAAAAATATGGGGCCAAAAACTGGGTGGAAATAGGAAGTATGAGTTTTCAGCCCGCAGAATTCGGAAAGATATTTTTTGTCTTTTATCTCGCTAGTAGCCTTAAAGATTACAAAAGTTTTAAATCTTTAATTGAACCTGGAATTGTTGTAATTCTATCTTTAGCATTTATGGTTCTTCAAAAAGATTTAGGGGCTGCACTTATTTTTACAGCAATAGCTATATCAATGCTTTATGTGGCAACATCAAAGCTTAGATATTTACTTGGATCTTTAGCATTTAGTGCTATTGGAGCTTTATTTAGCTATGCTATTTTTGATCATATAAAAATTAGGATTCGAATATGGAAAGATCCTTTTTTGTATGTCGGCGATAGGGGTTATCAAATAGTTCAGGGGCTTTATGCAATAGCTTCAGGTGGACTTTTCGGAGCAGGCCTAGGCCTTGGATATCCCCAGTATATTCCAGTAAACAAATCAGATTATATCTTTGCAGTTATAGTTGAAGAACTTGGAGTTATATTTGGACTTGGAGTTTTGATTATATATTTCCTTATGTTTTATAGGAATATAAGAACAGCCTTAAAAGCTAAAAGTAACTTTACTTCTCTTTTAGCTGTTGGATTTTCAGTTATGATAGCTATGCAGGTACTTGTAATTGTTGGTGGAGTATTAAATATGATACCTCTTACAGGGATAACACTTCCTTTAGTTAGCTACGGTGGAACTTCAATGCTTACAATTTTCTTTACACTTGGAATAATTCAAAAAATATCTGAGGAGGTATAAGTAAATGAAAGAAGATTTAAAAAAGAAAGATTTAAATAGAAATATTCTAGTTCTTTCATCTGCAATACTTATAGGCTTCTTAGCTATAATGAGTTATATGATATATTTTGAAGTATTTAAGGCGGAAGATATAAAAACTCAGCAAGGAAATGTGCGTTATGCAGCCAAACGAAATGAAGTTTTAAGAGGAAGTATTTATGATAGAGAGGAAAATGTTTTATCTTATAGTGAAAGAGACTCCAGTGGAAAACAGTATAGGGTTTACAGTGGAGAAAAGGAATATGCTCAAATACTTGGTTATGTTTCAAATAGAGGAATTACCGGTATAGAACATTATATGGATAAATATCTTATAAAAGATGATTTTACTTTTGATTTAAGTCCTGAGTATATCAAAGGGTTTATAAAAGACCCTGGAGAAAAAATTAGAAGAGAAAAAAAAGGTAATAATATTAAAACTACTTTAGATCCAAGGCTTCAAGAAATAGCTTATGATCTAATGGGAGATGAATTTGGGAAAAAGGGTAATATTGTGGCTTTAGATCCAAAAACAGGAGAGGTTTTAGCTATGGTTAATAGACCAAGCTATAATCCAAACAATCTAGATGAAAACTATGAAGAACTTTTAAAAAACACTAAAGATGATGGAGTTTTATTAAATAGAGCGGCTAGGGGAACTTTTTTCCCAGGTTCAACTTTTAAAATAGTAACTTTAGCTTCTGCTCTTGAAAATTTAGAAGGTATAACTGAGAGAACTTTTAAAGATGAAGGAATACTTAAAGTTAATGTAGGTAAGGACCTTCCAAATGTCAATGGGACTTCCTTTGGAAATATAGGTTTAGATAAAGCTTTTAGCGTGTCATCAAATGTTGTTTTTGGTAGCCTAGCCATAGAACTAGGCGGAGAAAAGCTTTCTAAAACAGCAAATGATTTTGGGTTTAATGAAGATTTAAATTTAGCAGATATGACAGTTTCAAAAAGTATTTTCACTCCTTATAGTAAAAATGATGATGGACTCCTTGCAGCTTCAGGAATAGGACAAACAGGAGTATCAACTCATCCTCTGCAAATGGCTATGGTAGGCTCGGCAATTGCAAATAATGGGAAACTTATGAAACCTTATGTAGTCAGTCATATTTTAAAAGCTGATAATAGCGTTAAAGAAAAAATAGAACCTACAGTTTTCAAAGAATCTTTAAGCTATGAAAATGCAGATATAATTAAAAACTATATGGTAAATGCTGTTAACTCGTCAACAAATCAAAATGCTTTGGTACTTCAAAACATAAAAGCTGCTGGAAAAACTGGTACAGCTGAAGATTTTTTTGTCGAAAGCTCTGAATCTGAACAAGAAGGTATAAAAAGATCTGTTGATAACTCATGGTTTGTAGGATTTGCCCCTTATGATAATCCGGAAATTGTTGTAGCAGTAAATATAATTGATGGTGGGTATGGTAGCGGAGAAGCTAGTAGAATTGCTGGGATATTAATGTCTAGGTATTTAGAAAATAGGTGATTAAATGTTTGACTTTGAATACCAATTAAGTATTCTTCCTAAAAATCCTGGTGTTTATTTAATGAAGGATATAGAAGGTACTATAATTTATGTAGGTAAGGCTAAAAATCTAAGTAATAGAGTAAGGTCTTATTTTAGAAAAAATAAAAGCCATTCACAAAAAACTGAAATTATGGTTTCTAAAGTGAGTGAGTTTGAATATATTATAACTGATAATGAAATGGAAGCCCTTATATTAGAGATGAACCTTATTAAAAAATATAGGCCAAGATATAATATTCTTTTAAAGGATGATAAACATTTCCCTTTTATCAAGATAACAACAAAAGAGGATTTTCCAAGAGTCTATCTCACAAGAGAATATAAAAAAGATGGAAACAAATATTTTGGACCTTATACCGATGTATCTGCGGTTCATGAAACCCTAGATACTATAAAAAAAATATATCCAATAAGGACTTGTAAAAGAAAGATAATCGAATTTGGAGAAAAAACAAAACCATGCCTTAATTACCATATTGGAATATGTAAGGCTCCTTGCTATGGGCTTATAAGCAAGAAAGAATATGGAGTAATGATAGAAGATATAATTAGACTTCTTGAGGGGAAAGATGTTTTAGTAAAAAAGGAACTAACAAGGCAAATGGAGGAGGCTGCTGAAAACCTTGAATTTGAAAAAGCAGCAAATATTAGAGATAAGATAAGCTCTTTAGATAAAACAGTAGTAAAACAAAAAGTGTTTACAAGATCTTTTGAAGATGAAGATTATATAGCATTATATAAAGAAGGCAAAGATGTTTCTATCCAAGTCTTTAAAATAAGAGACGGAAAACTTTTAGGTAGAAAGTCATTTGTTTTTGATAATTTAGAAGAAGAAAAAGATGAGGTTATTATTAGTGAGTTTATAGAGAGCTATTATAGTGGGGTAGAATTTGTACCTAAAAGAATATACACAGAAGCTCAGATTACGGATGAGGTCTTGATTGAATGGCTTCATATAAGAAGAGGAAATAAGGTTTCTTTAGTAAATCCTAAAATAGGGGATAAATTCAGAATGCTCAATCTTGCTAAAAGTAATGCTAAACTAAGATTAATGCAAAAAAGCCATAAAGAAACTCGGAAAAAGCAAATTAATGAGAATGCCCTTATAGAACTTTCTGAACTTATAGAAATAGAAGGTTTGCCAAATAGGATAGAAGCTTTTGATATTTCAAATATATCGGGTATGGATTCTGTAGGAACTATGGTGGTATATGAGGATAATAAATTTAAAAAAAGTGATTATAGAAGATTTAAAATAAAAACAATTAAAGGTCCAGATGACTATGGATCTATGAGAGAAATTTTATATAGAAGATTTAGAAGAGGCTTAAAAGAAATAAAAGAAATTCAAGATTCCAGCCTTTATTATCAAGACGCTAAGTTTTCTGTATTTCCTGATTTAATTATAATGGATGGCGGTAAGGGACAAGTAAATGTGTGCCTCGAGGTTCTTATAGATTTAAATCTTGAAATCCCAGTGATTGGTTTGGTAAAAGATGATAGTCATACTACTAGAGGTGTAATATACGAAAATATAGAGTATAGTTTGGATGATATGAGGGATGCCCTTCTTCTTTTGACAAAGATTCAAGATGAGGTACATAGGTTTGCAATTAATTATCATAGAAGCCTTAGAGCAAAATCAAGTACAAAATCAATACTAGATAATATTCCAAATATTGGAGAAAAAAGAAGAAGAAATCTTATGATTAAATTTGGAAGTATAAAAAATATAGAAAAAGCAAGTTTTGAAAAACTTCTAGAGACTCCATCGATTAATAAACTTGCAGCTGAGAGCATAATAGAATTTTTTGAAAATAAAAACAAAGAAAAAAGCGATGGGAATTAGTTAAATACTAAGGGTAATAATTTTTACTTTTAGATAATAAATTGTTTCAGATATTTTATAGCTTATAACTTTATAATAAAGATGTTTTGATGTATTATAGAGTGTAGAGAAAAATAGATTATAATTAACCTTTTATATTGAAAAAAGATATAAAAGGTTAAACTAGAGAAAAGTTAAGGAGTATTGGAATGAATAAGTACGTTAATATATATAATGAGCTATCTAAGTTTTTAGATAGTGATGAAATATTGCTCGATGAACCTATGAGGGATCACACATATTTCAAAATTGGAGGTAATGCAGACATTTTTATTACTCCGAAAAGCATAAAAAAATTGATAAAAGTAATAAAAGCTTTATCTGAAAAACAAGTTCCTGTTTTTTTTATAGGAAATGGTTCCAACCTACTTGTAAAAGATGGTGGAATCAGAGGTATAGTTATTAAATCAGAAAAAATGAATAAAATTGAAATAAATGGAAATAAAATTATAGCAGAATGTGGAGCTATGCTTAGCGATATATCGGATGCAGCTTATGATGCTTCTTTAACAGGATTTGAATTTGCATGTGGAATTCCGGGAACTCTCGGAGGAGCAGTGTTTATGAATGCAGGAGCCTATGATGGTGAGATGTCTTTTGTTCTTGAGAGTGTGAGAGTTTTAACTCCAGAGCTAGAAGTTAAGACTTTGCATAGGGATGAACTTGATTTAGGATATAGAAGCTCTGCAGTAAAAAAGCATAATTATATAGTTTTAGATGCTTTAATGAATTTAGTTCCTGGAGACAAAAAAGTTATAAAAGAAAAGATAAATGATTTAACAAAACGCAGAGAAGATAAGCAGCCCCTAGAATTTCCTTCTGCAGGGAGTACATTTAAAAGGCCAACAGGATATTATGCAGGAAAATTAATTCAAGATGCAGGTCTAAAAGGTTTCAAAATGGGTGGAGCTCAGGTATCTGAAAAACATAGTGGTTTTGTTATCAATAGAAATGGTGCAAAGGCTAAAGATGTTTTAGATTTAATAGAGCACATACAAAGAACCGTTTATGTAAAATACGAGGTTGAACTTAATACTGAAGTTTTAATTGTTGGAGAAGACGAAGATAAAGATTAATAGATCTTTAAAGTAGGGTGAATCCAAAATGAAAATAAAAAAATGGTTTAGTTCAGGATATGCAGTTAAAAGATGGCTTGGCGTAGGCGTTCTAGGCATGGTTTTAATTGTGTTTGCCGTTATAGAACTTATATTTAAAAGAGATTATCCTATGGAATACAAATTATATTATGGATTTATTTTTATCGTAGGATCTACTTTTATATATATTGCTTTAAAAGAATTGATTAAAAGTTTTATAAGTCTTTTAGAAGATGGACTAATTGAAGTTAATGTAGACTCTAGAGAAATAGGAAGTCTTATTCACGAGAAAAAGCTTTTAATTCAAGGACCTAGAATTGTAATAATAGGTGGAGGAACAGGTCTTTCTACTATTTGTAAAGGAATTAAAAACTATACAAACAATATAACTGCTGTAGTAACCGTAGCTGATGACGGGGGAGGATCTGGAGTTTTACGAGATGATCTTGGAATGCTTCCTCCTGGAGATATAAGAAACTGCCTTGTTGCTCTTGCCAATACAGAGCCTTTAATGGAAGAGCTTATGGAATATAGGTTTAAAGATGGAAGCTTAAAGGGTCAAAGTTTTGGCAACTTATTTTTAGCTGCAATGGATGGAGTTTCAGAAAACTTTGAAGTAGCAGTTTCTAATATGGCAGATGTTCTTGCAATTACAGGGAAAGTCCTTCCTGTAACTCTTCAAAATGTTAAAATAAATGCTAAGCTAGATAATGGTCAGCTTGTTGTAGGTGAAAGCCACATACCAGAAGTTAGTATTTTAGAAGGAGCAAAGATCAAAGAGCTTTTCTTAAAACCAGAAGGAGCAGTTTGTCTCCCAGCTGTAAGAGATGAAATACTTAAAGCTGATGCTGTTATACTCGGTCCAGGATCTTTATATACTTCAATTATTCCGAATATTTTGGTAAAAGGGGTTTCAGAGTCTATAAAGGAAAGTAAAGCAAAAAAGATATATATAGCAAATGTTATGACTCAACCTGGAGAAACAGATCATTTCTCTGTAACAGATCATTTAGATGCTATTTATAGGCACGGTGATATTGGACCTATTGATTATGCTTTTGTAAACACAAAAAAAATAAAAGATGAAAAGTTAAAAGTTAAGTACCATAGTGAAAATCAATATGAAGTTGAAGCAGATTTTAATGAACTTAAAAAAAGAAAAATAAAAACTATATCCGGAGAATATATAGTTCCAAAAAGGAATTCTATAAGACACGATGCAGATAAATTATCTAGAGATCTTATGAAAGTAGTTCTTGAAGATTCTTTAGCAGGAAATGAAAAAAGAGTGCTTGAGTATTTACTTTTATCAGAAAAACTCAAAAAGAAAAATTTAGATAGGAAAAATTAAAAATAAAGCATAAGAAAAAATCTTATAACATGAATAAAAAGATTTGAGAGTTTAGTATTCTTAAGTCTTTTTTAGTTAAAAGAATTAATATTTCTTATGGTATAATTTAAATAAGAAAGTAAGGATTGTAGGTGATTAAATG
This sequence comes from Clostridium sp., assembly GCA_012512905.1. Lineage (GTDB taxonomy): Bacteria > Bacillota > Clostridia > Clostridiales > Clostridiaceae > JAAZDF01. The sequence goes on along the minus strand of JAAZDF010000071.1, from coordinate 6,778 downwards.
TCTTTTTCATCAAATGTGAAAAATGAAATAACAAAAGATACAGAACTAAATAAAGAAGAAACATATTCATTGATGTCTGCAGTAATGAAAAGTGCAGGAACTCTAAGTTACTCAAGTGGCAAACTTTCTTTTAAGATAGTTACTGAAAACCCTTCAACGGCTAGATTTATCTTTAAGTTACTTAAAGATATTTATAAAATACATGGAAATTTAATGGTTAAAAAAGCTCAGTCTTTTAAAAAGAATAATATATACATTCTTGAAATAGTTGAAGATATGGGACTGAAAAATCTTTTAATTGAAAATGAAATTATAAAAAACAAAGAATCTTTTTTATCTATAGATTATTCTATAGGTGAGAAATTTGTTAGTACAAATGAGCTTAAAAAGCAGTATATAAAGGGAGCTTTTTTAGGTTCTGGAAGTGTATCAGATCCTGAGAAAAGCTATCATATGGAATTTGTGTGTAACTCTTTTAAATATGCTAAAGAGCTAAGTAAAGTTATAAATTCTTTTAACTTAAATTCCAAAGTAATAGAGAGAAAAAACTCATATATTGTTTATTTAAAAGAAGGCGAGCAGATATCCGATATGTTAACAATAATTGGAGCTGTAAATAGTCTTTTTAAATTTGAAAATGTAAGAGTAATGAAGGATATGAGAAATAACGTTAATAGGCTTGTAAACTGTGAAACTGCAAATCTTTCCAAGACTGTAAATGCGGCAGTTAGGCAAGTTGGAGCTATAAGGTTAATTGAAAAAGAAATTGGACTTGATAGACTTTCAGATCAACTTAGAGAAGTTGCAGAAATTAGACTTGAAAACCCTGATGAATCATTAAAAGATATTGGAGAAAAACTAAATCCAGTTCTTGGTAAATCGGGAGTCAATCATAGACTTAGAAAAATCGAGAAGATAGCTGATGAGATTAAACGGGGTGGTTTTTAATGTCTAAAGTTGATAATGTTATGAATTATATAAAAAAAGTTGAGATAGGCTCTAAGCTTTCAGTAAGGACTCTTGCAAAAATCCAAGACGTATCAGATGCAACAGCATATAAGGCATTAAAACTTATGGAAGAGGAAGGTTTTATTGAAACTCTTCCTAGGATTGGAAGCATAAGAATTGAAAGTGAAAAAGAAAAGAAAATAGAAAGTATAACTTACAAGGAAATAATAAGAATAGTAGAAGGAGAACTTCTTGGTGGAAGAGAAGGTGCTGGAAAAACAATTCACAGGTTTATAATAGGAGCGATGACTGTTGATGCTATGAAAAAGTATCTAACACTTGGAGGCTTAATTATAGTGGGGAATAGAAATGAAGCCCATACGGCTGCTCTTAATTCAGGGGTTGGAGTTCTTATAACTGGAGGATTTAAAACAAGTGATAAAAATATAAAAATAGCTGATAAATTAAATCTGCCTATTATATCAACAGCTCATGATACATTTACAACAGCATCAATGATAAATAGGGCAATTTCTGAAAACCTGATAAAGCAAACAATACCATATGTAAGGGATATCTTAAAAACTAGTCCAATATACTTAAATAAAGAAGATACTATATTAGACTATAAAAAAATATCTGAAGAAACAAAGCTTGAGAGATTTCCTGTATGTGATAGTAATATGGAAGTTCTTGGACTTATTACTCCTAGAGAAATAATAAATAAGAAAGATAATATAAAACTCAAAGATGTTATCCATAAAACAGAAGTAACTGTGACGCCAAAGTCTACAGTATCTTATGCAGCCCATATTATGGACTGGGAAAACCTCCCACTTTGTCCTGTGACTGAAAAAGGAAAACTTGTAGGAGTTATTACAAGAACAGATATTTTGAAAACTCTTCAAGAAAGATATACAAAGCCAATGGAAACAGATACTATTGAAGATAAAATTTTAAGAAAGCTTGAGTTTGAAAAAAAAGGCGGTAAATATTATTATCATGGAGTGGTTACACCTGACTTTTTAGATCCTCTCGGAAATGCTTCTAGAGGAGTCCTAAATATGCTTTTAAGTAAAACAGTTATGTCAATACTTCAAGGTAGATATTATAGCTGTACCCTTGATAGTATATCTACAGATTTTTATGAACCTCTAAGTATAGACTCAGAGTTTAATATTGAAATTGATATAGTTAAGACATCAAAACTTCATTCAAAGGTAAATGTGATGCTTATATCAAAAGGAGAAATTATTGCAAGATCTAATCAAAGTATTATGCATTCATTAGATAATTAATATAAATGGGAGAAAAGTATGGACTTAAAATTTGCTCATCTACATCTTCATACAGAATATAGTCTTTTAGATGGTTCTGGGAAGATAAAAGATATAATAAAACAAGCTAAAAAACTTAATATGGATCATATAGCTATAACAGACCACGGAACAATGTATGGCGCTGTGGATTTTTATAAAGAAGCTAAAAAGCAAGGTATTAAACCTATTATAGGGTGTGAAATTTATGTAGCTAGTAAAGATATGAACATTAAAACTGTTGATAAGGACAATACTACCCATCATTTAGTTTTACTTGTAAAAAATGACATTGGATATAAAAACTTAATGAAGATCGTATCTAAAGGTTCTTTAGATGGGTTTTATTACAAACCAAGAGTTGATCATGCTTATCTTAGAAAACATTCAGAGGGACTCATATGCCTTTCAGCTTGCCTTGGAGGAGAAGTGCAAAGATACTTTAATCATGGGCAAAATGAAAAGGCAAAAGAAACAGCCCTTATTTATAAAGATATATTTGGGGAGGACTATTATCTAGAGCTTCAAGATCATGGAATTCTTGAGCAAAAAAAAGTTAATAAACTTAATATTGAACTAGCAAAAGAACTTGATATAAAGCTTGTTGCTACTAATGATGTTCATTATCTTAAAAAAGAAGATGCAAAAGCTCATGATGTTCTTCTATGCATACAAACAGGACAAACGGTAGATGAAGAAAACAGAATGAAGTTTACCGGAGAAGAATTCTATTTAAAGTCTAAAAAAGAGATGTATAGAATCTTTGATTATATTCCAGAGGCCTTAGAAAATACTGTTAAAGTTGCAGAGAAATGTAATTTTGACTACGAATTTCATGTGTCTAAACTTCCAAAATTTCCTCTTGATGATAATGTAGATCCGTTTTCATATTTAAAAGAAAAAACTTTTGAAGGAATGGTTGAAAAATACGATGAATTTAAAAGGTTTAGAGAAAATAAAATAGATATAAATAAAATCGAAAGCACAGATAATCTAGAAGAACTTGAAATTATAAATAGGCTTAATTATGAACTTGATACAATAAATAGTATGGGATACGTAGATTATTTCTTAATAGTATGGGATTTTATAAAATATGCAAATGATAATAATATAGCAACTGGAGCAGGAAGAGGAAGCGCTGCTGGCTCAGTTGTTTCATATGCTTTAAATATAACTAAAATAGATCCAATTAAATATAATCTTTTATTTGAGAGGTTTTTAAATCCTGAGAGAATATCTATGCCAGATATAGACTCAGACTTTTGCTATGAAAGAAGAGGAGAAGTTATTGACTATGTTGTAAAAAAATATGGAGAGAATAATGTTGCTCAAATTATAACTTTTGGAACTATGGCGGCAAGGGCAGCCATAAGAGATGTAGGCAGAGCAATGAACTATCCATATGGTGAAGTTGATGGCATAGCAAAAATGATACCAACAGTTTTAAATATAACTATTGATGAAGCCCTAGAGATGAACTCTGAGCTAAAAAAAAGATACGATAATGACGGAAGGGTTATGGAGCTTATTGATGTTTCAAGAAAGCTTGAAGGCCTATCAAGGCACGCATCAACTCATGCCGCTGGAGTTGTTATATCAGAGGAGCCCATAGTAAATTTTGTACCTCTTCAAAAAAATGATGATGTTATTGTAACTCAGTTCACAATGAATACTTTAGAAGAACTGGGACTTTTGAAAATGGATTTTTTAGGTCTTAGAACTTTAACAGTAATGAGAGATACAGAGGAAATGGTCTGGGAAAACCGAAGAATTAGAGTTTTTGTAGATGATTTAGATTTAAAAGATAAAAAAGTTTATAAAATGATCGGAGAAGGTAAGACTCTTGGAGTCTTTCAGCTTGAATCTTCAGGAATGACTAGTTTTATGAAAGATTTAAAGCCAGATAACCTGGAAGATATAATAGCTGGAATCTCTCTTTATAGACCAGGGCCAATGGCTGAGATACCTAAATATCTTTCAAACAAAAAAAATCCAGAGAAAGTAAAGTATTTATGTAAAGAACTTGAACCTATACTTTCTGTAACCTATGGGGTAATAATATACCAAGAGCAGGTTATGCAGATTGTAAGAGACCTTGCTGGTTATTCACTTGGAAGATCAGATATTGTAAGAAGAGCAATGTCTAAAAAAGACCACAAAGTTATGGAAGAAGAAAGGCGAAACTTTGTATATGGCCTTGATGATAAAGATGGAAATATAATAGTTCCTGGCTGCATAAGAAATGGGATAGATAAAAAGGTAGCGGAAACTATATTTGAACAGATGATGGATTTTGCAAGTTACGCTTTTAATAAAGCCCATGCAGCTGCTTATGCAGTTATTGGATATCAAACAGGATATCTTATGAGATATTTTCCTCAAGAGTTTATTGCTTCAATGCTTAATTCTTTTTTAGGTAATACTGAAAAGTGTAACCTTTATATAAGATATGCAAAAAATGAAGGAATTAAAGTACTTATGCCAGATGTAAATGTATCTAATTACAAATTCAGAGTAAATGAAGATACTATTATTTTTGGTCTTGGCTCCATAAAAGGAGTTGGGGAAAATGCTGCAAAAGAGATAATGAGAGTGAGAGAAGAAAGAGGACCGATAACATCTATAATGGATTTAGCAGAAAAAATAAAGCCCGGTACTGTAAATAAAAAGGCTTTTGAATCTTTAATTAAAGCAGGTGCCTTTGATGGACTAAATGGAAGCAGAGCTCAGATGCTTGCTGTATATGAAAGAGTTATAGATAGCTTTGCAGAAAAAAAGAAAAGAACAATAGAGGGGCAAGTCTCCCTATTTGGAGATATTATAGAAGATCCCGAAGATAACCATATTGAGTTTCCATCTCTTAGAGAATTTAGCAAAAAAGATTTGCTTTCAATGGAAAAGGAAATGACTGGAATGTATCTTTCAGGACATCCACTGGATGATTATACAGAAATACTGAAAAATGCAACTAGTCATACTTCATCTGATATTTTAGACGAAGAAGATATAATGCTAGATGAAATATCTGATGAAGCACATAAATTTACTGAAACAGTTATGAGAGAGAGAAACACTTTTAATGATAAAAAGGTAAGAGATGGCGAAAAAGTTATAATAGGAGGACTTTTAGATGAGGTTTCCCGAAAAATAACGAGAAACGGCGATATGATGGCTTTTGTTAAATTACTTGATATGAATGGAGAAATTGAGTGCATTGTTTTCCCGAAAACATTTGACAGATTTATTTCTTTTTTAGAGGAAGAAAATATAGTCAAGATTCAAGGAAGGGTATCCAAAAGAGAAGAGGAAAGTCCTAAAATAATAGTTGAGAATATTGAATTTTTAGATACTAAAGTAGAAGGAACTTTATATTTAAGATTTAAAAGTAAAGTTAAAGGTGATATGGCTCTTAAAGCGTTAAGACCAGTATTTACTACTTTTAAGGGAAACACTCCAATAAAAATTTATTTTGAAGATGAAAATAAGACCTTTATGCTTGGAAGAGAATTATGGGTAGATAATTCTTCTAATATCTCAGAATTGTTAAAAGAAAGACTTGGAGTAGAGAATGTAAAATATGTTGAAAATTAAATTTTGCTAAAGCTTACACACTTTAACTTGTTTAAAATTTGTTATCTTGAAAAACAATCATAAAAGATATACAATAGTATAGGCTATATACGATTAAAGAAGCAAATAATAAATAGATAACTTCTTTGGTTGTAAGGAGGAGCACGAATGAGGAAAATAGGAATACTAACTAGCGGTGGAGATGCACCTGGAATGAATGCATCTATTAGAGCTATTGTTAGGACAGCAATAAAAAATGATATAAAAGTTATGGGTATCAGAGAAGGATATAGTGGTCTTTATAATGGAGATATATATCCTATGGATAGGAGATCTGTATCTGACATTATACAAAAAGGTGGTACTATATTAAAAACAGCACGTTTTGATAGTTTTTCAAAAAAAGAAGTAAGAAGAAAAGCTTCCCAGGTGCTAAAAGTATATGGTATAGAAGGCCTTGTTGTTATAGGTGGAGATGGTACTTTTAGGGGCGCTCAAGGCCTTGGAGAACTAGGAATAAATACAATAGGAATACCTGGAACTATAGATAATGATTTAGCTTATACAGATTATTCGATAGGATTTGATACAGCACAAAATACAATTATTGATGCTATAAATAAAATAAGAGATACTTCTGCTTCACACCAAAGAGTTTCTGTTGTTGAAGTTATGGGAAGAGATTGTGGAGATTTAGCTCTGCATTCTGGAATTGCAGGTGGAGCGACAACAATTTTAGTCCCAGAGAAAAAACTTTCTAAAGAAGAACTAATTAAAACTGTTATGGAAGGTAAAAAAAGGAAAAAGAATCATAATTTAGTTGTTATTGCAGAAGGTGTTGGTAAGTCAGATGAAATTGCTAGAGAAATCGAAACAATTTCAGGTATAGAAACAAGACTTACTGTTCTTGGGCATATACAGCGAGGGGGAGCACCAACAGC
>JAAZDF010000070.1 GCA_012512905.1 Clostridium sp. | reverse complement strand
TCCCATAAATAAAATTCATCTCCTTATATTATTCTTTTATCTCGTATTATCCTTTCACAGAGTTAGTTAATATCTCTTCTTAATAACTATACTCCCATATTAACTTTCACATTATATATTAATCTTTCTATATATTAATCTTTTCGTGTTTTCCTACATCAGGTCTTTCATCAGTAATTTTAGCTTTTAGCATATTAAATGCTTGAGCAAGTTTATTTTTTTCATCCCAATATTCAGCATATTCTGGGGTAAATTTGATTAACCTAACCTTATTGTTTTCTGGAGTAACTTCTAGGTAATCTTCAATAACAGGACTCCAAAGCTCTCTATTTTTTTGAGTATCAACTATAATCTCTCCCGTTCCAGAAAGTGCAACATAATCATTATAAAAAAATGTCACATTTACAAGTTTATTGGCTTCTACTTGCTTTGCCACTGTGCTACCTTCCGTTGTAAAAAACCAAAGTGTTCCATCAAAGTCTTTATCTACTGTATACATAGGCCTTGAAACAATGCCGTGGTCATCACACTTAGTAGCAACTATAGCAATTTTCTGGTCTCTAATTAACTTGTTTAACTTTATAATATTTTTATCCCTTTTATTTTGTCTATCTTCATAATCTTCATATTCATCATCAGTTAGAACCGAATCTCTCTCAGGATCTAAAAGAGGATTTCTATCAGGATCAAAATAAGGTTTTCTTACAGGCTCTGTATCTGTATCTACTGCCGACCCTCTATTTTCTCTTAGATCTGAATCATAGCTATCATTATTATCTGAAAATATTTTTTCTTCTTCATATCCTTCTTTATATCTGTTAATCTTACTCAATTTTATCTCCTCCGTTAAAATTTTTCTCAAGTTTAATATATTTATTTTGTAATGTTTTTACTTTCCTCTTTTGTGTAAGCTTTTACCTCGCTGCCTTTATTGGATGCAATTTCCTCTGCGCGATTTTTGGCATCAGATTTCTTTTTAAAACTAGAATCTTTTCTTTTTGCTCCTTTTGAATATACCTCCCACTCTTTACTCTTTTCATCATACCTAACAATAACGTCCTTATCTTGAAGTCTTGAGGATGTATCTTTAGGATCATTTTTATGTTTAGTTATATCTTTTTTATTTAACTCTTTTATGTCTTCTTTAGAAGCTTTTGATTTCCATTTTTTTGCTTCAGATATTGCAATTGGAATAGCACTTTCATCTTTGTATCCTTCTTTTACAAGTTTATTCCCAATATCAATCGCCTTTTTCCTTACAATCTCATCTAAATTTTTCATGGAAGCAGGATAATCTTTTTCATTCCAAGGCATTTATATGACCTCCTAACTTAATTTTGTTTGTCTCTTAATGCCATTTTAGTATACATTTTATAAAATTCAGTGAAGTCCAAGTGAATATTTTTTTAATTAAATATATCTGATAAAGCTTCCATAATTTCATCTTTTAACAAACTATTTAAAAGATTTTAACACTTATAAAAAATAAAAATAGATATAGGCTAGAAAATTTAATTTCCAGCCTATATCTATTTAATACTTATATTTTGCTTTAAAGCTTTTTAAATTTCAAACTTAAAACGAAACTGTTGGTACAGCTCTATCTGCTTCAGTTGCTTCAAATAATGGTTCTTGAAGAAATCCAAACATTTTAGCAAATATATTCTTAGGAAATAGTTCTATACTTGTGTTATATTTCATAGCCGTATCATTATAAAACTGCCTTGAATATCTAATCTTTTCTTCTGTATCCTTCAGGTCAGACTGTAGAGCTAGGAAGTTTCTATCTGCCTTAAGCTCTGGATAAGCCTCAACTGTTACAAGAAGTCTATCAAGTGCTGATGTAAGCTCAGCATTTGCTTCCATTTGAGCTTCTGGACTATCCGCATTTAAAACGCCACTTCTTGCCCTTGTTACATTTTCAAATACTTCTTTCTCATGGCTTGCATAGCCTTTTACAGTTTCTACTAAGTTAGGTATAAGATCAGCCCTATGTTTTAACTGAACCTCTATTTGTGACCATGCATTTTTTACTCTGTTTTTAAGTCTTACAAGTAGGTTGTAAACTGAAATTCCATAAAAAACTATTCCAAGTACTAGTAAAATAACTACTATTAATATGATTGTTCCTGTTTTCATTATTAATCATCCTTTCTAAAATTTATATATTTCATTTAAACTATTAATTCATTAATCTAATTAGAAGGCTCCACCGCCTCCACCGCCACCTCCGCCTCCAGAGCTTCCTCCAGAGAATCCTCCACCAAATCCACCTGCTGATGAAGATGTTGAAGAAGCGATTTGGCTGCTTGTGACAGTTGTTTGAACATTCTTTAAAGATGATGCGAGTACTGTATTCATTATATAAAAACGACTAAAACTACTATATCCATACATATAAGTTAAGTTTGGATTATTAAGTTCTTCAGCGCTATAAATGTCAGGTAAATCTTTTAAAACTTTCTCTGCAATTCCAAGAGACGTTGCATACACTAAGTAGTGCTCCCAAATAATTATAGAAGGAACTTCTGCCTCTTTTAAATTTGAAAAATCAAGTAAAAATCTTTTAAAAGCCTGCCATTTACTGTAATCTTCAATCCCATTTTCACTATATCTTTCCATAAATCTCAAGATCATCATTATCATAAGTCCTAGAAAAGATAAAACGCTTGCTACTATGGCTAGGAAAGAATTAAGGTAAAGGCCTATCACAATTCCAACAAGTCCTATTATAAGGAAAATAAGCCCATAAATCTTAGATCCTCTCATATCATTTTTTTCAAAGAAATCTTTACTTTCAGCCTCATCTTTTGCAAGAGTTATAAAGTAGTCATAATCTTTTTGGAACTGAAGTGCAAATTTTCTTTTCTTAACCAGCTCTTCTAGGTCACTTAATATTAGTCCGCCTCCTCTTCCCATTTCATCAACAAACCACTCAGCTAAAAACTTCTCATGAGGGAGAAGACTTACATTTTCTCCGCCACTAACTCTTGAAATCTTAAAAGTTTCTATATCTTTTTTAAAGAAACCTTTTTTCTCAATTGTCATAGGCTCAAACTTTATAACTTTTTTTCTAGCTAAATCTAAAAGTGTTGCCATAACATCATCTTGGCTTACTTTCTTTTTGTGAACTAGATAGCTCATAACTGCTGGAGAATAGTCCTCTGGTAGCTCCCTGTAATAGTCGCCTTGAAACTCTGGTGTTCTCTCTTTTGTAAACTTTCTAATGGTTGCTATAATCATAACTCCTGCAGCTAAAATAAGTCCTATAAAAAACACTTTAAATCTTTCTCTAAGAGTTTCTTTCCTTTCCATCTTTGCAATTTCTTCTCTTGCTTCTTCTCTTTCCTGATTTGCTTCTTCTGCCAGGACCTTTTCGTTTTCTAAAATATTATCTAGTTCATCCCTATCTATAATATTTGTTGAAGCTGGAACAATATCCCTATTAAATACTACAAGAGTTTCTATAAATTCTCCATAAACATTTGGTACATCAAAAAGTAAAGTTTTGTCATCATATATTTCGCTGGTACCTGTAAGAGGCCCGTGGGCAAATACTCTTAAGTCTTCTTTTTTGGATCCTTCTGGTAATACAATTTTTATAGTTATATCATTTAGTGGTACATCCCAGCCTGAATCTATAATTTTTCTATTAAAAATTGCTATATCATTATATTTTTCTACTACATTTTCAAATGTATATTTTATTCTAAATGTCTTATTTTCAGAGTAAGATTTTTCATATATTTTAAGCTCTAATATTCCGCCAGTATCATTTTCTTCATAAATATTAAATCCTGCTCCAAAATCTTCATCAAACTGCCGGACGCTACCATCATCTTCTATAATGCCTACACTAACATTTTTTATTCCATCTGTTCTTTCATAGTCTATATCCCTGAGTATTCCATTGGCATCCCCATCAAAATAATAAGTAATATCCTCTGTAATCTCTGCATCTCCATTTTCTAAAATATTAACCACTGCATCAAATTTTTCTACTTCATAATCTACAGCTAAGGCTTTTATAGAGTTAGGCATAAAGACTTGAAAGGCAAGTATTAGTAGCATAGTATATATTAATTTTTTAAAATATTTTATACCTTTAGTCTTATCCTTCATAGTTTCCCTCCTGTTCTTTTATTTAAACTCATCCATGTTTAAATGTAAAAATTTATTAAGTGCATAGGCAACCCCACTATCATTATTCGATTTGGTTACAAAGTCTGCTTTTTCTATTAAAAGAGGATTAGCATTTTTCATGGCAACTCCTATTCCAACATTTTTAACTAGCTCATAGTCGTTAAGCTGATCTCCAAGAGCTAAAATCTCATCACTTTTTATGCCAAGTATATCTGCTATTTTCATCGTTCCATTATATTTATTTACATCTTTCTTTATTATTTCAAGAAAGTTTATAGTACTCCTAGTAGCATTGTATTGATCAAATATGAACTTTGGAAGTTTTTCTATAGTTTTTTCAAGTTTGTCTTGTTCTCCGAGAATTATTATTTTCAGTACATTTTCATTGTCAGCTAGGTCTTCTATAGGCTGAATTTTCATAGGCACTTCATTTATGGTTGCCTCGTAATCTGAGTAATAATTTTGTCTTCTTGTTATTATCTGATCATCAAGGTGTATTGAATAATCTATATCTAAATCTTTTGCGATTCTCGCTATTTTCTTCACTTCTTCGCCATTTAACCCATCTTCAAAAACTACTTGTTCAGTTAAAACATTAGCTCCCATTGCACCATTGTAACCAACAACAAATTCATCATCTTCTTTTAGTTTAAATTCATGTATTAAAGTTAAAAGATTTGATACTGCTCTTCCACTACAAAATACAATTTTTATTCCCTTATCAATAGCAAGCTTAATAGCCTTTTCATTTAATACAGAAATTTCTAGGTTATCGTCCATCAAAGTTCCGTCTATATCAATTGCAACAAGTTTTATCATTTACTTAAATACCTCCATAGTTGTTAGATTAATTATACATAGTATTTCTGTTATTTATCTCAATTATTAATTAATTTTTTATTAACGTATTAGATTATCCCTCAATTTATAAGGGAAAACAGTCAAAAAACCATTTTATTTCTCTTTTATAATAAATAACACTACTAAATACGAAATTAAAAAATTAAAAAATTAAAAAATACACAAATATATGTTTTAAAATCTTTTTCTATTATAAAATAAATTTATATATATAGTTGTAACCTCTCTGATAATATATACTGTATTTAAGTATTATATAATCAGAGAAATAATACATATATGAGAAAATTCAAACTATCTCTCTAGTCTATCAAAAACTAAATATTTATATTTATATCTTTTAAAATACAAAGGAGCCACTTCAAATGAAAAAAGTAGTTGTATTAATCCTATTTATTCTAATAGTCTTCACTGCTGCCTGCGCTAATACTGATTCAAATACTGAAAAAGAAGGAAAAGAAAAATCAGATATTTATTCTAGAGCAATTATGGTAGAAGGTGATGTTTACACTTCTACAGAAAAGTCCATACTTATAGTCCCTTTTGAAGATATTATTAAAGAAACTACAAGCCAAGTTGAGCGAAGCAAACTTCCTAAAAAGGAAGGAGAGGTTAATTTTACTATTGAAGATGGAAAGTATGCCAAAATTAATAAAACAAGTGAACGAGAAGAAGAAAATTATGTTGCAGTATTAATTGAATCAGAGTGGATTAAGTTTATGAAAAATGATAAATAACAAAATCTGGTCTTAAAAAGTTTTACAAATATATTTCCAAAGGGAGAACAACATGAAAAACAAAGTATTAATAGCTGCCTTATGCTCTTTATTATTTATAGCCGGGTGTTCGTCAAAAGAAAATGCTAAGGCTCCAGAGAATCCGAAACCTGAAGTAACAAATTCAAATGCTGAATCAACAGATCCTGATTTTAAACTACTAAAAGATAAAGTAGCTGAGCAGAAAATTAAAATTGAGAGTTTAGAGGAACTTAACCTTGAGTATAAAGCTTATATTGAAAAAGTAGTTGGTATGTTAGATGAAAGTCAATTAATGGAGCTTTCTAAATCAGGAATATATTCTCTAAAAGTAAATGGAAAAGACGTCCCAAAAGATGGTTTAGTAGAAGTTTCGGATAAAACTATAGATATTATTATAACTGAAAATATTGAAGATCTTACCTACCTGCCACCATCCGTTCCGCAGCATATATTACTTGGAAATTATCAATATCATATAAAAATTAAGGGATATGAAAACTTGGAGCCAATGACTACTGATGGTACTGTTGTGACCTCAGCCCAGTACTCATTTTGGGAAGATTCTAAAATAGATGAGCTCATAGTCGAAATTACAAACGACCTAAGAGAGATACTTAAGCTCGATACAAATACAATAAAAATAATTAGAAACTGAGAACAAATTTATATCTAGTCTGCTAACGGAATATTCTATGTTAAGCAAAGGAGCTAAGGTTGAAATCTAGAAACTGGAAAGATATATCTTATTTAAAGAGTGGTAATCTAAAGCAAAAAGAAATTTACAAGCTTTTAAAAACAACTGGAATTTTAAAAATACTGTCTGACTATAATCCTTTACTGGTTGGAACAATTCCTATTAAAATTGACACAGAAAATAGCGATATCGATATAGTCTGCGAAGTCTATAATTTCAATCAATTTGAAGGACTATTAGAAAAAAAACTTTAATAAATATAAGCACTTTAAGCTAAGATATAAAAAGAGAAATATAATAATATGTACTTTTTGGATTAATTCTTTCGAAATTGAAATTTATGGGACTAATGATAAAAGTGAAAAGTCAGATGGATATAGGCATATGATAGTTGAAAGTAGACTTCTCACTTTATATGGAAATGATTTTAAGAATAAGGTCATTAAGTTAAAAAAAGAGGGAATGAAAACTGAGCCAGCCTTTGCTAACTTATTACATTTAAAGGGCAATCCCTATGAAGAGCTACTCTTATTTGAAAACTACACAGATCAAGAAATAAAAAATATAAAGTTTTAAATATACTTATTAATTAGAAAACATCAAAAAAATTATTCAAATATCATACAATAAGGAGAGTGCCATTTTTGAAAAAAATAGGATCCGCTTTACTAGTAACTATATTAATATTCTTTTTTTCTTTTATTGTTATTTCACCAATAATTGAAAAGATAGGTTACAGCTCAGTTGAAGGTTCATATCATGCTGCTACTCATGCAATTTTAGTTTCATTAATTTTTACCGTTTTAATTTGTACAATCGTTATTATCGAAGAAATTAATAAAATCAAAAAATAGTTATAAAACTAACTAAAGTACATTATTCTTTATATCAGCT
>JAAZDF010000002.1 GCA_012512905.1 Clostridium sp. | reverse complement strand
TTGTTTCCCAAGTTAATTTTGAATAATCATAAATTGGTGTTTTACACCTCTATTTGTTGTGCTCGTTTTTAAAACTAATCTTTGCATTAATACTTAGTTATTTTGCTTGACTTTTATATAGCTGGCTTTATTATTTCTATCATCAAGCCTATTAAAAACTGCTCCCTTAGGGAGGATGATATTAAATTCTTCTAAAAGTTTTATTAAATTTCCTTCATCAGTATTAGCTCTTTCTATTCCTTCATCTAAAGCAGAAAAGTCGCTATATCTGTAGCTTCCACCATTATAATAAACCCACATACTATATGAAACTTGTCCTCTTGACCAATATATAGACATATCATTGTATGGATCTACTTCTATTTCTTTATTTATATCTTTATGTTTTAAAAAATTTATAAAGAATTCTTTTCCACTATCTTTATCGTAAATTGGTGCCTTATATACCGGAACTTTTGTTATACTGTATTTATTATCATTTAAAAACACTTCTTGCCTTTCGTCTTCTATTTCTGCATTTAAACTTAAATCTATATTTTTCATATTTATTTTATAACTATGTGCTATATAGAGATTGCCAAATTCTTTCGAATTATATACTCCAATTATTGCTATAGATGAAGCTATTACTATTAGCTGCTTTAAGATATAATAGGGTAAACAACGCCTTCGCACTAGCATTTATTTAATGCTAGTGCGAAAGCACAGTTTGCATCATATACCTTCTTATGTTTTTATAATAAATACTAAATTTTCCTTCTTCTGAAAAATAAAGATATTATAAATAATACGATGAAAATGAAAAATATCTCAGCATATTATTTCCTCCTAAATTTGTATTATATATATTACCCTGCTTTTAAAAAGTCTAACAAAATATAAATAAATTTTTTATGTGTTTTTCAACTTTTCTTTTAATATTAAAAATTTTTGCCATATATAATTATACATAAATACTCTTCAATACTAAGGATTCAGAAAATCTAAAAATAACAAATTGAAAAGACTTTCATATATTTGAAGCTTAACCAATATAAAACAAAAATACCACCAATCAAAGAGTCCGCTCTTGATTGATGGTATTCATTTAAAACTTTATTAAAGTATACTGATATTAGTAATTTTCTGCACGTACTTCAAAGAATGAATGTGAGTAACCACATACTGGGCAAACTTTCGGAGCTTCTTCTCCTTCTATTAGACGTCCACATGCACGACATTCCCATACAGCTTTCTCTTCTTTTTTGAACACTTCATTTTTCTCAACATTGTCTAATAATGTTAAATAACGTCTTTCGTGTTCTTTTTCAACATAAGCAACTTGACGGAATTTCTCAGCTATTTCAGAGAATCCTTCTTCATCTGCTTCTTTAGCCATTCTATCATACATATCTGTCCACTCATAGTTTTCACCTTCTGCAGCTGCTTTTAGATTATCTGCTGTAGATCCTATATTGCCTAGGGCATCAAACCACATTCGGGCATGTATTTGTTCATTATATGCAGTTGTTTCAAATATTGCAGCTATTTGTTCATAACCTTCTGCTCTAGCTACTTCTGCAAAATAAGTATACTTTCCTCTTGCTTGACTTTCACCTGCAAATGCTTCTTGTAAATTTTTTTCAGTCTTTGTTCCAGCATATTTATTTACTTTCTCTCCTGCTTCTTTTACTTCTACAAAAACAGATGCTGGTTGATTACATGTTGGACATTTAAAGTCCTCTGTTAACTCTCCTTCGTGGATATAACCACATACTGTGCAACGATATTTCATTTTTTTATTCTCCTTTATTTTTTCTTTATTATACATAATATCTAACAATTTTTTCACATCTTCAACTGGAAAATCCTCAGCTAGTTTCTTCTCTAAAAGTGATTGTAAGAAATCTTTTGTGTTTTCACTCTGTGGAAGCAAAAATCCAGCTTCACGAGTAATTTCCTCTGCCATTATTCGATTAGATTTTTCTACCGCTTCCGCAAGCTTTCCTGATAATCCAGAAGCAATATTTTCTTGTTCTGACTTGCTACGCAAAAGTACCTTCAGAGCACTAACAACTTCTTGTGATTTTGGCTGCTGTGGAGGATATTCAAATGGAACCATGGAAATGGCACCAGATGGGCACGCATCAGCACAGTCTCCACAACCAATACACTTTGAAACATCAATAACGCTATTCTCTGTATTTGTTGCTCCAGTTGGACAGACATAAAGACATAAACAATCCTTAGTACATAAACGGATATTTCTCACTGCATATTTTTCACCCATTCCATTACCTCCCTTCAATCTTTTCAAATTTCCAATTTGGAACCTTGCAAACTGGGCAGATATCAGGGATTGTATTTCCTATGTAGACATATCCACATATTGTACAGACATATACTCCAGTGTTATCAAGCAAGGCATCCCCCTCTTTCTCATATCTGGACAAAATAGAATTCAAGATTCGTGTAACCTTTTCACTCCAAACAAGCGCACGCATAGCGCCACGGTCTTTTTCATTAGATGCTATTGCATTAGCATTAGGAAATCCTTCCTTCAAATCATTTTCAATCAATTCAAGTAGATTATCAAATTTTGGTTCTTTTGCAGGAGCTGCTGCTTTTTTAAAGTATTCAGCAAGTTTAGTAAAGAGTGAAGCTTCTTCAAGCTTGTACTGTTTTTCACAACCTAGTGCTAGGTTTGTGCAAAGAGCACTCATTTCTAATGGAGATAACTCTTTCATATCTGATGATAGTTCAATCACAGAAATGGGCTTGTTTTCTGCAGTTGTAGCAGACTCGCCTTGTTTTATAAATTCCTCTTTTGTAGCACCACAAAGAGGGCAAACCCAATCCTCTGGAACATCTTCCCATAAGGTGCCTGGAGTAATGTCTGCTTCAGGAATTCCCTTAGCTTCATCATAAATGTATCCACAAATAGAGCACAAATATTTTCCCATACCATTTCCCCCTTCCCTTTTTTTTATATTATTAAGGGCATCTAGGACAGATACCTTTAAAATATACACTTTTTTCATTTATTTTAAAGTCTTTTAACTCTCTAGGCATTAATTAGTCAAAATCTATAGTAATTTTACTGTAATCATTACAGTAGTATAATCATTACAATAATTATACCACCGTAAGATAATTTGTCAATATAATAACAACTAAAATTGCATTAAATAAATTTTATTATTCTGCCTCCATGAATGATTTTTCCATCCTCTAATATATATTTCATATTATTTACTTAAGGCTCTTAATAAACCTGATTTTAACATTTTGTCTCTCTACATTTTTATCAACTTTATTTACCTTCTCTTCAAGAACTCCTCATTTTTCATAAGTTAGTTTATATCCATCATATATTGCTTTATGATTTTGATCTATTTTATCTTCAATTGCAAGCAGTTTTTGTTCTACTTTGGATAAATCCTCTAAACCTACCATTTCAACCTATTCCTTCCCTATCAACACACTTAACATGCCTTAAGAGTACAATAATTATGTCATAGGCTGATACATAATATAAATGCATCTATAAAGTCCTTTGCCGGTTCTGGTCTTGCAGCTAGTACTTTCATTGCCAATAGCTGTTCAGCTTTAGGTTTTAGAATCTTAAGATTTGAATATATCTTATAAGTTTCTTTATCCTCTTTGATTATTGACTTTAGAGGTTCTTTTATCTCTTCATTTATCCAATTTTTTGGAAGATTAAATGTAAATTTAATCATTTTCTTCATCTTTTGGAATAATTTTAAAAATTGAATTAACAAAATGGTCTTTACCAACCACCTTATAGGTTTGTCCATAAACTGATA
>JAAZDF010000069.1 GCA_012512905.1 Clostridium sp. | reverse complement strand
TTTTTATACTGAATTTAGAAATAAAAAACAATAAAATCGGATATAAAATATAAAACTGCCATTCAACGGATAATGACCATGTATGCAGTAATAAGCGTTCATGGGAGTCCGGATCAAAATAACCTGAGTGTTTAAAAAAATAATTATTTGATAAAAATAGTAATGACCTATCCACTTCTTTAGCAAGATTTAAATAGTCATCAGGAGAAAGATAGAACCACCCAACAATTAACAGTACTATAGCTAGAAAAAACAAAGCAGGAATAATTCGCCGAGCTCTTGCTAAATAAAAACTGATAAAACTAAAATTCTTTTTGCCAAGGCCTCTTATAACAATTGATGTCATTAAGAAACCTGAGATAACAAAAAATATATCAACCCCGACAAATCCACCGGAGAATCCAGCAATACCAAAGTGAAATAAAACCACAGAAACAACTGCAATAGCGCGAAGTCCATTTATTTCTGCTCTAAAAGAAGTAGCGCTCATGTTTTCACCAAATATTTTAAAATTTATAAAACAGAAATCACTATTTATTTTTAATTAACAGTTGCCGCTACTTATAAAAAAATCAACCACAAATCAAATATATATAGCAAAGTTTTTCAAGCTAAAAATAACATCCTAAAGGATAAGCTAGATTATGAATAGCTTTTTTAGCTTAAAACAACACTCAAAGTTATCAATAAAATCTTATACTGAATAGAAAAATATTAAAAATCAGATGATTAAAATCATACAAAGCATTACAATAACCAACCATAATCCTCATAAAACTTAACAGAGTAAAATCTTAATCGATAACAATGGAAATTATAATGCCAATTGATTTTAAAAAAAACACTCTGCAGAACTGGTTTAGCAAGCCATTGTTTCTTGGCGTTTTTTTTATCATAGCAGGCTTACCGATACTACAATCAGTATCAAACTACCATACTATTTTCTACATATTAATATTAACACCAGTAATTCTTCAGTCTGCTACTAATCCTCGATCTATCAACGCAAACCTATCAAATATAACCAAAATATTTATTATTTTTTCTATATGGTCATCTCTATCTATATTCTGGAGTGATACCAACCCTCCGATATCAGATCCAATAAAAAGATCTATATATACACTTTCATTATTTATTGCATTTTCAATAATTGCAAACAGAAAAAAAGAAAACTTATTATTAATATTTATTATTAGCGGACTAACTGTCACCACAGCATCAATTTATAGCTTATACTCATTTATATCAAACTATCAACTTGAACTTATATCAAGCTACCCACTGAAACCTCGCCTTATAGGAACTGGCGCCTTAAGCAGTCCACTATTAAGCTCACATATATTTGGATTCTTTTCTGTATTATTTCTAGTTTTATCTATAACAGCCAATAAAACAGAAATAAAAACTAAAGGTATCTACTTTATTTTAGGTTTTATTTTAATAGTAATAACTATAGCAACAGGCTCAAGAACATCTTTAGCTGCATTACTTACAACATCAATTTGGATTGCATTCACTCTAAAAAGCAAAAGATCAATATTAATTATTACAGCTACTGCCATCATAGCAACAGTTATATATCTGCTATATCCAGAAGCAATTCTTAACCGAGGTTTATCCCATCGACCTGAACTCTGGTCGATTGCTATAAATAAAATTCTATCTCAACCCATGATTGGTTATGGCTTCGATTCAAATGCAGGTTTTTATATAGCTGCTGTAGATACAACCTTTCAAGAGCCTCATAACATACATTTAAGCATTCTCTACTTCACCGGCATTATTGGTTTTAGTCTCTGGTGTCTTATGCATATCTATGCACTATGGGCATGCTGGAAGAACAAAGCAGATCCTTTATTTATCCTTGCCAGTGCTCTGCTTGTTTACGGCATAGCCGCAGGAATGACAGAAGGTGGCGGCCTACTACCTAGGCCTAAAGAACACTGGTTTATCACCTGGATTCCGCTGGCTTTTGTATCAGCTTTATTAACACATAAAACTTTAAAAACTAAAGAGTCTGTTGCTGCGCGTACTTAAATAGTCCATCAATATCGCCGCTGCAAAGCAGAGGAATTGCTTGCTCAATCAATTCCTCTGGCCAATTCCACCATGCTAATCTCAGTAGTGCTTGGCGCTCAGTCTCTGTAAACCTATAGCGTACACAACGTGCTGGATTCCCTGCCACAATAGAATAAGGCTCTACATCCTGAGTCACAACAGCACCCGCAGCCACAACCGCACCGTGACCTATACTTACACCTGATAAAATAACAACACCAGTACACAGCCAAACATCATGGCCAATAACCACATCCCCACGACTAAAAGCGTACCCTTCAATATCTGCTGCTGACTTAACAAAAGCAGGAAAAGGAAAGGGTGTGATCCAATCTGAGCGATGATGTCCGCCTAAAAAAATATTCACATCTTCAGCAATTGAGCAAAAGGAGCCTATTTTTAAAGTTGAGCCTTCCTTC